>CANIJN010000026.1 GCA_947467625.1 Opitutia bacterium
CGTCTCCGAAATCCCCCCGGAGTGATTCCTGACTAAGTTTCCCCTGGCTCGCGGTCGCCTTCCCCGCGTCGCCCCGGTTGTCTCAATCATGCCAGCCTGCTGGCCACCCCGTTTCCCCGGACAGCCAACCCCACTACCCGTGGTGGTGAGCACTGACCAGGCGTTCGCGACAAGATCAGCCGATAGTAACGCGCTGGATATCCCTCCTCAGGAGACGGCGCTGGTCGTCAGCGGGGCCGGAAAGCCCGTGCCCCTTAGCGTAGTTCCGCCGCCATCGCCTTTGCGAAATACGTCAGAATCATGTCCGCTCCCGCCCGCTTGATTGCCACTAAAGACTCGTGGCGCGTGCGCGGCAGATCCAACCACCCCATTTTTGCCGCCGCGTGCAGCTGCGCGTATTCTCCGGAAACCTGATACGCCGCGATCGGCTTATGGGTCGCGTTACGCACGTCGCGGATGATGTCCAGATAGGGTCCCGCCGGTTTCACCATAATGATGTCTGCACCTTCGGCCACATCGAGCGCGGCCTCGTCCAGCGCCTCACGGCGATTGGCCGGATTCATCTGATAGGTCGTCTTGCTCAGTAAATTTGTACCCGCCGCCTTCGCGCTGCCGACCGCATCGCGAAACGGCCCGTAATACGCCGAGGCAAATTTCACCGAATACGCCATAATGCCCACGCCCGTGAAGTCCGCCGCATCGAGCGCCCGGCGAATCGCCCCGACCCGACCGTCCATCATGTCGCTCGGCGCCACCACATCCACGCCCGCCTGCGCTTGCAGCACCGCCATTTTCGCCAAAATGCCGACGGTCCGATCGTTCGCGACGTCATCACGCGCCGCCGTGAGCACGCCGTCATGCCCGTGGCCCGTGTAGGGATCGAGGGCAACATCGGTGATCACCGTCATCTGCGGCAACGCCTTCTTGACCGCCCGGACCGCTCGCAGCACGAGCGTTTCCTCATTGAGCGCCTGCGTGCCCTCATCGTCCTTCAAACTCGTGTCGAGTTTCGGAAACAATGCCACGGCCGGCACCCCGAGCTTCGCGAGTGCGCGGCACTCTTTGACGAGGTCTTGGATATTCAGCCGAGAGACACCCGGCATCGACGCGATCGCCTCGGGCGGGCCTTTGCCGTCCACCACGAACAGCGGCGCGATAAAATCCGCCGGGCGCAGCACGGTCTCCTCGACCATCGCGCGCAAACTGGCCGTGCGACGCAGTCGGCGTGGACGATGAAGTAAATCGAGCTTGATGGGATCAGGCATGGTGCGTGGAAGGAAGGCACCGAGGTAACCGCTAATCCCCGCTAATTCACGCTAATCTTCAAAAAAATGTAGCCAGCCCTTTCTTTATTGGTGCCAATCAGCGACGTTTAGCGGTTTCAAATCCGGTTCATGCCTATTCATCTTTTCGATTCTCTAGAGCGCGCAATCAAGCCTCTCGCCCCGGCCCACCCCGACGGCGTCTTCCGATTCTACAACTGCGGCCCGACGGTCTACGCCCCCGCCCACATCGGCAACTTCCGGACCTTCGTCGTCAACGACGTCCTCCGTCGCCTCCTCGAACTCGAATTCGGTGCCGATAAAGTAAAACACGTTCGCAACCTCACCGACGTCGACGACCGCACCATCGGTCAGACCCAGAAGGAAAAACGGCCGCTTGCCGAGATCACCAAAAAGTGGACCGACAAATTCCACGCCGACTGCGACGCGCTGAATTGCCTCCGCCCCCACGCCGAACCCACCGCCACCGGCTACATCAAGGAACAGGTGAACATGATCGAGGTGTTGATGGAAAAAGGTAACGCCTACCGCGCGGCCGACGGCTCCGTCTACTTCAAACTCGAGTCGTTCCCCGGCTACGGCGCCCTGTCGCGCATCAAAGAGCGGGAGCTGAAGATCACCAACATCGTCGCCGACGCCGACCACAAAGACTCCGTGTCCGATTTTGCGCTCTGGAAAGCGTACAAGCCCGAGGAAGACGGCGACGTGAAATGGCCCGGCCCGCGCGGCGCGAGTGCCGGCCGCCCCGGCTGGCACATCGAGTGCAGCGCGATGAGTAAGTCGCTCCTTGGCGACACCATCGACCTCCACTCCGGCGGCGTGGACCTACTCTTCCCGCACCACGAAAACGAGATTGCCCAAAGCGAGTGCTGCAACGGCACGACCTTCGCGCACCACTGGTATCACAGCGAGCACCTCCTCGTTGAGGGCACCACGATGAGCAAGAGCAAGGGCAACTACTACACGCTCACCGACCTCGTCGAAAAGGGCTACTCACCGATGGCCGTCCGTTATGCGCTGCTCATGGGGCACCCACGCAAGCAGCTCAACTTTATGCTCGATTCGCTGCGCGCGGCGGAGAGCGCGCTGGCCACCCTGCGTGCGTTTCGCTCCGCCATGGGTGACTCTACCGGCATGGTGAATGTCTACGCTTCGGTCGTCGCAGCACTCCATGACGACCTCAACACGCCCGCCGCGTTGGGCGCACTGTTCACGGCGATCAATCAGAGCAAACCCAGCGATGTAAATGCAGCGCTGTTTGATCGAGCCATGTTCGCGCTCGGCTTCGACCTCACCGCTCCCACCGCACCGAAAGTCGAAGTCCCCGCCGCCATCACCGCCCTCGCCGCCCAACGCTGGGCCGCGAAACAAGCCAAGGATTTCCCCACCGCCGACACCCTCCGCAAGGAACTCACCGCCGCCGGCTGGTCGATGCTCGACAGCAAAACCGATTACAAACTGGAGCCTCACAAAAAAGCCTGATCAGCCTTTCGCTTTTGGACCGTCTGCTCTCTACTCTCAATTTTTCCGCCCCTTCCCGCTATGTCCCACGTCATGTCTCCTCTCGAAGAACTCCGCCACTCGGCCTCGCACATCCTCGCGACCGCCATTCTCCGCATCTTCCCTGATGCCAAGCTCGACATCGGTCCGCCCACGGACACCGGGTTCTACTATGACATCGATCTCGATCACAAACTCACCGCCGATGACCTCGTAAAGCTCGAGGCCGAGATGAAGAAGGTCGCCGACGAAAACCAGCGCTTCGACCGTAAGGAAGTCTCCCGCGAGGAGGCCGTCGAGATCATCAAGTCCCGCGGCCAGGAGCGCTACAAACTCGGCCGTCTCGCCGACATCCCCGAGGGCGAAAAAATTTCGTTCTACCAAAATGGCGAGTTCATGGATCTTTGCGCCGGCACGCACGTGCGCTATTCCTCCAAGCTAAAAGCCTTTAAACTCCTCTCCATCGCCGGCGCCTATCACCGTGGCGATGAGAAGAACAAGCAGCTCCAACGCATCTACGGCACGGCGTTTCCAACCAAGGAAGAGCTCGCCCAACACCTCGAGCGCACCGAGCAGGCCAAGGCCCGCGACCACCGCAAACTCGGCAAGGAACTAAAACTTTTCCATATCGACGAAGACGTCGGCCAGGGCCTCATCCTCTGGACGCCCAATGGCTCCATCATCCGCCAAGAGTTGCAGGATTTCATCGGTGGCGAGCTCCGCAAGCAGGGCTACTCGCAGGTCTTCACGCCGCACATCGGCAAGCTCGAACTCTACAAAACTTCCGGCCACTTCCCTTATTACAAGGAGTCGCAGTTCTCGCCCGTCTTCGAAAACGAGTCGCTCGCAAAAGCCCTCAGCGAAGGCTGCTCGTGCGCCGAAGCCTACGCCCGCCTTGATGGCGTGTCCGCCCAACTTGCCGCGCAGATCAATGCTCGGACCGGCAAGGAAACCATCACGCCCGACCGCGTGATGCCCGAAGATAAGCTCCTCAACGGTTTCATGCTGAAACCGATGAATTGCCCGCATCACATCAAGATTTTCGCGTCCCAGCCGCACAGTTACCGAGACCTCCCCGTGCGCCTCGCCGAGTTCGGCACCGTTTACCGCTGGGAACAATCCGGCGAGCTCAACGGCATGACGCGCGTCCGCGGCTTCACCCAGGACGACGCCCATCTGTTCTGCACCGAGGAACAGGTCGCCGCCGAAGTCCTCGGCTGTCTCGCCCTTGTCAAAGTCGTTCTCACCACCCTCGGCATGACCGATTACCGTGTGCGCGTCGGCCTCCGCGATCCCGACGGCAAGAAATTCGCCGGCAATCCCGAACAATGGGACAAAGCCGAGGCCGCCTGCCGTGAAGCCGCAAAATCCCTCGGCGTGCCCTTCACCGAGGAGCCCGGCGAGGCCGCCTTCTACGGCCCGAAGATCGACTTCGTCATCAAAGACGTGATCGGCCGCGAGTGGCAGCTCGGCACCGTGCAGGTGGACTATGTGCTCCCGGTGCGCTTCGACCTCGCCTACATCGGAGCGGACAACGCCAAGCACCGCCCGGTCATGATCCATCGCGCGCCCTTCGGCTCGATGGAGCGTTTCTGCGGCGTCCTGATCGAGCACTTCGGTGGCGACTTCCCCGCCTGGCTCGCGCCCGAACAGGTGCGCCTCGTACCCATCAGCGACAATCTCAACGATTACGCGCGCGCGTTTCTCACTCGCCTCAAGGCCGAGGGTTTCCGCGCCACCATCGACGAGCACTCCGACAAACTCGGCGGCAAGATCCGCCGCGCCGAACTCGACAAGGTCCCCTACACACTCGTCATGGGCTATAAGGAGGCTGAGACGCACAGCGTGTCCGTCCGCAGTCGCGCCCGGGGCGACGAGGGCGTGATCTCGCTCGACGCGTTCGTCGCGAAACTCAAAGCCGAAGTTTCAACCCGCGCGCTGCCGGACAAAAAAAAGGCCTAAGACCGGGACGGTGCGCCTCGCTTCCCGCGGGAGGTGATTTTTTTGGGTAGGGCTGCCGCTCGTCGGCGTGCCGTTCCTGATCTCCCACGTCCGTCATCCGTTGCGCGCGGGCGTGCCGCTCCGTATCGCTCTCCCCGTCTTCTGTTTCCCGTCGCCTGGCGGCGCACTTTCGGTGCATCCCGCCCGACGACATCCGTGCGAATTCCCCCAGCACGGAGCGACCGGTCCACGTGAGACCGTCTCCACTTCGGCCAAAAGATGACCGTCCGAAAAAATACCGGTCGCCACTTGCATTGGCCACTCTTCACTCGGAAAGATCGTCCCTGTACCTCACCCTTCCCGCCGCGCCCCCAGCCTCACCCACCTCAATCAGCCGGAACGTTCGACCGACGTTCCTTTGCTGGTTCCGCCTGTTTCTCAAATGACCACTGCCATGAAAAACCTTGAAACGCTCCCCACCACCCCGCACCGCGCCCGACGCGCGGTTGCCTTCCAGTCCGCCCTGCTGCTCGTCCTCGCCTCCTCCCCGTTCGCGCAGGTTGCCCCCGCTCCCGGGCTGAGCGCCGCAGCCCTTGCGAAGTACGACACAAATAAAAACGGCCGGCTCGACCCAGTCGAGCAGGCCTCGCTCGACGCCGACCTAAAAAAATCCGCCACCGCCGCGTCCGCGCCGACTGCCGCCGAGCCGCGGCCCGGCGAAGAAGTCGTCGCGCTCTCACCATTCGAAGTCGTTTCAGACACCAAGGGCTACTATGGCGCCAACACGATGTCCGGGACGAGGTTCAACTCGAAGCTCGAAGACCTCGCCTCCTCCATCACCGTGATGACGAAGGAACAGATGTCCGACTTTGCGATGCTCGATATCAACGATGTATTCCTCTACACCGCCAGCGCCGAGGGCACGGGCAATTTCACCGATTTCGAGGTGAACCGAAATGGCGACGTGCAAGAAAACGTCAGCCTCAATCCCACCCAAGCCAATCGCGTCCGCGGCATCGCCTCGGCCAACGTCTCCCTCGGCAACTTCGAGACCATGGCCCGCGTGCCCGTCGATCCGCTCGGCGTCGAGGCCGTCGAAATCAGCCGCGGTCCCAATGCCACCATCTCCGGCCTCGGCAATCCTTCCGGCACCGTCAACATGGTGCCGTCTTCCGCCAACGTCACCCGCGACCGCTCCCAGTTCTCGGCGCGCACCGACAGCTATGGCGGCTACCGCACCAGCCTCGACGTCAACCGCGTGCTCCTGCGCGGCATCCTCGCCGTCCGCGCCTCAGGTAGTTTCCAGCACGACGGATTTATCCGCGAACCGTCCGGCGTGAACACCGTCCGCTATAATGGTATGGTCCGTTATCAACCCTTCAAGAAGACCAGCGTCACTGCGAGCTACTCGGTTTATCGGATGAACGGGAATCGCCCCAACGCGAGCCCACCCCGGGACAATATTTCCTACTGGATCGCCAACGGTCGCCCTACTTGGGATCCCGTCGGTCAGGTCATCCACGTCAACGGCCAGACCATCGGCAACGGCGGCTTGGGCACCACCACCCCGATCACCGCCGACGCCGGCGTGCCCGACTACTTCAATCGTTCCTTCACCGGCAGCGGCCGTTTTTACGCCTACATGGGCCAGGGTGGCCTCGAGTTGCTCGGCACGAGCGGCTCGACGCTGAACACCAATCCCGGCTCCGGCTCCGGCACGCTGCGCTACATGTCCGTCAGCGCCGGCTCCGGCATCGCCGCCGGCCGCTTCACCGGCCAGCCCCTCTTCACCACGACCCCGACCGTGACCGACCGGGCGCTCTACGACTGGTCGTCCACCAACCTCGCGGCCATGAATCGCGTGATGGACCGGACCCTCACCAGCTCCGTGCAGATCGACCAAAACATCATCGATACTCAGATGCACCGCCTCGACGCCCAGGCTGGTTTCCTGCGCGAAGATTCTCAGCGCTACGCCCGCAACATCATGGGCGAGCTCAACGCAAACGGCCAGTCCGGCCAGCTCCTCATCGATCCCAACGAGCGGCTCATCGACGGTTCGCCGAATCCGTTTTTCCTCCGCCCCTACATGGGCGTCGATCAACCTTTCACGACGTGGTCTCCGCAAAAATGGGACGCCTATCGCGCCCAGCTCAGCTACCGGCTCGACTTCACCCAGCAGAAAAATGTCCTGCGCTGGCTCGGCACGCATCAACTCTCCGGCTACGACGAATACAAATACCGCATCTCGCGCCGCTACGCCTACAAGGACGGCATCGCCGACCCGCACGCTTGGATTCCCGCCGGCATCTCGCGCGTCAATCAGGGCGCCATCGTCGGCGGACCCGCCGCCGCCGGCAACGTCACGCGCGGTTACTTCCGCTATTACCTTGGCGACGCCACCGGCAACAATATCGACTACGCCCCCACCGAGCTCAAATACGGCACCTATAACCTTTTTTACGGCAATCCCACGACCGGCTTTGTCCGCGAGCCCACCCTCATCAGCCAGATCGCGACCACCGATCGCACCGGAGGCGGCAACAATTCGAAAACCATCCTGAAAACCCTCGGCGGCGTCGTGCAAAGCAACTTCCTCGACAACCGCATCGTCACGACCTTTGGCAAGCGCGAGGACCAGCAATTCGTCAAAAACGGGGCTACCCCGCAGCGCCTCACCGCCGACGGACTCAGCTTTGATTACGAATCCCTCAATCACTGGTCGTCGGGGGACTACCGGGTGAACAGCGGCGACACCACGCAGCAGGGCGCCGTCGTGCGGCCATTCCGCGGTTGGCGGGCCATCAACGAAATGGCCAGCAGCCCGGGACTGACGGGATTCGTCGGCCAGGCGCTCACCGGCCTCTCGCTCACCTATAACCAGTCCGACTCCTTCCGGCCTCAAGATCCGCGCGTAGACCTCTATCTCAATCCGCTGCCCAATCCCTCAGGTGCCGGCAAGGACTGGGGATTCGCGCTCAACATGTTCGACAACACGTTCGTTCTCCGCGTCAACAAATACGAGACCTCACAGCTCAAGACCCGCGGGGGCGACGCCGGCACGATCGCCCAGCGCGTCACGCGCACCGACGTTGCTTCGACCGCCGCCTTCCTACTGCAAACGCAGGCGCTCCTCTGGGTAGCGGCAGCCAACCCCACGTTCACCCAGACGCAGATCGAAACCGAGGTCGGCCGCCAGATGGGCATTCCGTGGGAGCGCCAGGTCGCGATCGAAAACGCATTCGATGCCGGCCTGATTTCCTCCACCAACGACATCGTCGCCACCGGTACCGAGATCGAGCTCAATTATAACCCCACCAACTATTGGACCGTCGCCGCCTCCTTCACCGAAAACGAGGCCACCAATGCCAACGTATCGAAGGACATCGCCCAATGGATTAGCGAGCGGATGCCGTTCTGGACCACGATTCGCGACCAGCGGGACAACGCCCTGTGGTGGACGAAGAACTACGGCGGCTCACAAACGGCGGCCCAAAACTACGCGGTATTCGTCGGCGCGCCTTATGCCGTCGTCCAGCAGTCCGAGGGGGCGCCCAATCCTCAAATCCGAAAATACTCCGCTCGGTTCAGCACGAACGTCAAACTCAGCGGCATCACCCAGCACAAGCTGCTTCGGCAGTTCGAGGTCGGCGGCGCACTCCGCTATCAGGACAAGGGCTTCCTCGGTTACTACGGCAAGCAGCAGCTCCCCGCGACCATCACCGAGCTCGATCGCAACCGGCCCATCTACGACCAAGGAAGTTTCTTCGGAAAAACCACCACGAGCGGCCACTACTTCCTCGATGCGAACGTCCGCTATCGCACGCGGTTGTGGTCCAATAAGGTCTCCTCAACTTTCCAGCTCAACATCCGCAACCTCCAAGAACCAGGCAACCGCCTGCAAACGATCGGAGCTTTCCCGGATGGCACTCCACACACCTACCGCATCGTCGATCCGCGACAGTTTATTCTGACCGCGACGTTCGACTTGTAGCCGCAATCGCCAGCGAGTGGTGATCCGTCTTTTTGCTGAACCTGCCGGATACTACCGGCCGCAGGAAAGTTACCCGACCACGGCTCACCTTCCTTGCGAATGAGGAGTGGGACTTTAGCGGTTAATCCCGCGCCGATTACTCCCGTGCAATCACTCGCCTTCTCGCGCCAAAAAACCCTCGATAAATATGCTCGCGGGCAAAAAATGAGTTGAGGCCAATCTCCAGGCGGCGCTGGAGCGCACCGAACGAGTCTCACGGCCCCGGAGCAAACCCGTCTTCGGTGTCCGCCTGAAGGTGATACGCGCCCGTGCGGGCTGTGCCGGCGCGGACGTTGTAGAGTTCGATCACGCGGGTGAGCTCGAGGAGTCCGATCAGGGCATCACGATTCGTATCGGCCGAATGATAGGGAGTAAACGTGGCGGTGCCGGACCGCGCAGGATCGGAATCGAAACCGTCCTCCGTTGCGGCATTGAGCTTATACGCACCGGTGCGCACGGTGCCATTACGCACGTTGTAAAGTTCGATCACGCGCGTGAGCTCGACGAGACCGATCCGGCCGCTGGCATCCGTGTCGGCGCCGTGGCGCGCCGCGCCCACCACAATCACGAGGGGGTCCGCTTGCGCGAGCAATCGCAACGCGGGACCACCGAGGAGCAGATTGACCAGTGACACGACCTGCTGGCTGCCGCTTTGCCCCGCCGGCACACTGACCACGACTCGAAAGGTCAGCGGATTCGCCGGAATCGTCGTCCAAGACCACGTGAGCAGATTCTGTGTCCTCACGGCCGGTTTCACCTGCGCCCCGCTGCCCGTCTCGGAAACGAAACTCCATCCCTCCGGCAGCACCATCTGCCAATCGAGCGCCGTGGCCGCACCAGCATAGGTGAGCGTGTGCTCGAGGGTGAGCTGCGTGCTCCCCACGTAACCGACCGCGACCACCTGGTGCGCCGCTCCCGTGCCCGCCGGTACGACGCCGACGACCGCCGCCGACGACGTGGCGCTGCCGCCGGAGTTTCTCACCACGACGGTGTAGCTGCCGGCCTGACTCACCTGCACCGCAGTGAGGGCGTAGCTGGCGGCGGTCGCACCGGCGACATCCACGCCGTCTTTCTGCCATTGATACGTGAAGGGCCCCACGCCTCCGGCCACGACCGACAACGTAACAGTCCCGCCGGCGCCGATTTGTTGTGAGGTCGGTGCTGTCGCGATCGTGGGCGGTGTGCCGGCGGAAATCACATAAGTGCTGTCGGCAAACACACTCACCTGCCCATCGTCGGCGGTGAGGCGGAGAACGTAGGTACCCAGTCCTGAAAAAAGTGCCGTCGTCTCCAACGAGGAGGCGTTGCCAAACGTCACGGTGCCGGGGCCGCTGACGCTCGACCAGAGAGTGGTGACGGCTCCGGGCGGCGTGGGCTGGCTGTCGTCGGACACGGTGCCGGCGACGGCAATGGCGTCGGTGGGGTAGGTCCCCCCGGCACCGGACGAGACGACGGGGGCGACGTTGCCGGGGATGACACTGAGGTTATCGAGCACGACGGTGTTGAGCGCGGTGGCGGCGCTGTCGACCGCGAGGCCGACGTGGATCGGCGCGCCGGCGTTGAAGACCTGGGTGGATCCTTGCTGGACCCACGCGGAGGGCGTGTTGCTTGCGGAGTTGAGCGAGCGGAATGCGGTGAGCGTGTCCCCCTCGCGCACGAGGCGGATCCACTGCGGGTTAGCCTTGGAGCTTCCGTAGCTGGTCGCGGAGGAGCCACCGATGACATTGCGCCAGGTGAAGTAGCCGCCCCAGGAGTGCGCGATGCCCATCATCCCGTGCGGCGCGGAGTCGGCGCTCGCGTCGCGGATCATCACGCCGCCCTTGGCGGAGAGGGAGCTGCCGGTGTGGCTCACGAGCCGAGCGGTGACGGTGACATCGCCGACGAATTGTTGGAAACGGAAGCGTCCGGAGTCGCCGAGTGTGCCGCTCGCGGCGATCGTGTAACTGGAGCCGTTGACCACGGTGCTACCAGCTGTGCCGGGGGTGCCCAGGTCCTCGTCCACGAGCGCGACACCGGCGGGGCTGAGGGCGACATTATCGAACGTCGCGGAGGCCGTGGTGTTGAGCGTGGCGTTGGTGGCGGCGACTCCCAGATTCACATTCGGCGCGAGCGCGGTCAGCGTGAGCGCGGTGCCGACCTGCGTCCACGCGCCGGCCGCGCCCGCAGCATCGGCGGCGCGGTACGCAGTGAGGATGTCGCCGTTGCGCTCGATTTTGATCCAGACAGGAAACGTGACGGTGCCGCCGGACGTGAGCGTGTTGCTGCCGCCAATCGTCGTCCGTGTGTGCCATTCGAGGGCACCGCCGGGTTTGACTGCAAGCAGGGCGCGGCGCGCGCCGCGGTAATTGGTTTCGCGCACCATCACGCCGGCGAGGGCGTTGGTCGCCGCGCCTGAGGCTAAACCGGTTAAGCGCGCGACGACCGACGAGGTCGCGGCCTCCACTTGCCGCGCGACGAAGTGGCCGCTGTCTGTCGTGGCGTTGAAGCCGCTGCCGGAGCCGACGACGGTGAGGACGCCGCCGATCTCGCCCGAGCCGCCGCGCGTGGTCGGCGCGCCGAGGCTCACGTCGATCCAGTTCGCAGCCGCGAAGCCGCCCACCTGCACGGTGACCTCGTCGAAAACAGTGAACTGTCCGTCAGTGACGCTGATACGGAGGATGTAGAGGCCGTTGGCGGAGAAGGTAGCGGCCGTCGCAGCCGCGGCAGGCGCCCCGAAGGTGACTGTGCCGGGACCGGAAAACTTCGACCACGTGTAAATGAGCGGGCTCGGCGCACCGTCGTCGGTGGCGGTAGCGACGAGGTGCAGACCGAGACCCGCGGCGAGTTGCACGGCTTTGGCGGCGGGTTGGACGACCACGATGGTGGGTGGGGTGTCGTTGTCCGCGATGGTCAGGCCCGCGAAGCTCGCGGTGCCGAGCGCATAGTTCGCACTCGTCGAGAGGGAGACGACGACGTACTCGGGACCTTCGGTGATCGCGTCGTTGACGGGCGTAACGACGAGCGTGGAGCTGGCGGCTCCCGCAGGAATCGTGAGGCTCGTGCCGAGGGCGGTGTAATCGGTGGCGCTCGTGGCGGTGCCCGTGACGGTGAACGTCACGGTGAGTGCAGCCGTGGTGGCGCCCGTGCGCGTGACGGTGAAGGTGCCGGTATCGGGCCCCGTTTCCGAGGCCGTGGCGTCGGTCGCGGCGATGGAGACGACGGGCGTGTTGGTGTCCGCGATCGTGACGGTAACGGCGGTGGCGGTGCCGACAGTGTAGGCGGCGTTGGCGGCGAGCGTGAGGCTAACGGTCTCGGCCGTTTCGTTGACCGCATCGGCGAGCGGCTTGAGGGCGAGGGGGGCTGAGCTCGCACCGGCGGGGATCGTGAGGGTGGTACCGAGGGCGGTGTAGTCGGTGCCACTCGTGGCGGTGCCGGAGACGGTAAACGTCACGGTGAGCGCTACCGTGGTGGCGCCAGTGCGCGTGAACGTCCACTGACCAGCGTCGCCGTTTTCCGAGGCGTCGGCATCGGTGGCGGCGAGCGTGACGACGGGGGTATCATCGTCGGTGATCGTGACGGTGTGCACGGCGGAGGTGGTGAGCGTCGCGCCGGTGGCGACGGAGAGAGTCAGCACCACGGTCTCGGCGGCTTCGACGACGGTGTCGCCGATAAGCGCGAGCGGGACGAGTTTCGTGGTTTCGCCCGGTGCGAAGCTGAGCGTGCCGGCGGGGAGCGTGAAATCGGTACCGGCTGCGGCGGTGCCGCCGGTGACGGCATAGTTTACCGTGACGGTGGTAGCCGCGGGTTGGCTGAGTGCAACAAGCACAGCCGGCGCGGCGCCCTCGGCGACGGTGCTGGTGGCGGCGGCGAAACCTACCGAGGGCTGGAGCGGCGCGACGTCGTTGTCGCGGACAACGAGGATGTGTTGGTTGAGCGTGGTCGAGAGCGCGGCACCGTTGGCATTGCGCAGCGTGAGCACGATGTGCTCGTTGGGCTCGGGCAGAAGATCGTCGACGAGGGTGAGCGGGATCGACGCCGTGGTGACGCCGGGAGCGAAGGTGAGCACGCCGGGCACAAAAGTGTAGTCGACCCCGAGAGCACCCGCGGTGTTAGCGGTGGCAGTGCGGGTGTAGAGCTGCGTGAGGGTGGCCCCGCGCTGGGCGACGAGCACGTAGCGGGAATTGCGGCGAAGGTCCTCGCGCACCATCACGCCGGCGAAGCGGGTGGTCGAAGTGCCGGCGCTGGTGACGACGCGCGCCACAAACGTGAAGTCACCGCTCGCCGGGAAATTCACAAACTGGAACGAGTCCGCAGACGACGCGGCGATCGTCGAACCCGCGCCGGTGAGCGTGTAGGTGCCGGCGGCGACGCTAAACGAGCCGGTGGTAGCGACCGAGCCGACGTCGCGACCGGTGACGGCACCAAGGGCCGCGCCGTTGAGCGTGACGTTGTCAAACGTGGCGGTGGCGAGGGTGCCGTCAGTCGTGGCGCTGCAGACGACGAGACCGACAAGGACGGGATCAGCCAGAACCATCGCGGGCGGCGCGGTGAAGGTGGTCCACGTGGTGCCATTGGCGGACTGGGAGCCGACGAAGGAAGTGCCGGTGCGGACGATGCGGACCCAGCGCGGCAACGTGGTTGTAAATTGGATACCGCTGTTGCCGGTCGTGCCCGGCGAGGTGACGACGTATTCGACAGTGACGGGGCTCGCTGCGGCGGCGGAGAGCGCGACGGGCACGGTGATCGCTCCGGCGGACTCGGCGACGACGCTGCCGACGGTGGCGAAGCCGACGGTGGCGGCGGGCACCTCGTCGTCGGTGAGGTAGAGCGTGGCGGGCGCACCGCGCGAATAGCCGCCGGCGGCGAGCGTGAGCACGACGGTCTCGATGCCCTCGGCCAGCGTATCCTGCGTGGGCGTCACGGGCAGATCCACACCGGGCGCGCCGGCGGGAATCGTGACGGCGCCGGAAAGCGTCTGGTAATCGACGCCGTTGGTCGCGGTGCCGCTCACCGTGTAGTTGACGATGAGCGCGGCGGTGGTGCTGCCGGTGCGGGAGAGGTAAAATTTACCGGCGGTCGTCGCGCTCTCGGCGAGCGTGGTGACGCCGTTGTTCGCCGTGCCGTGGGCATCGACGAAGACGGTGGGCTGCTCATCGTCGTACAGCCAGAGCGTCGCGGAGCGAGTGGCATCCCAAAGCTGATACGCGGCGCTGGGCGTGAGTGTGACGACGATGGTCTCGAGGTCTTCGGCGAGCGTGTCGTTGATCGGGGTGACGGCGACGTCGACGATATTATTGCCGCCGCCTCCCGTGAAAGTAACGGTGCCGGAAAGCGCGGTATAGTCGGTGCCGGCAGTGGCGGTGCCGCCGACGGTATAGTTGACGGTGACAGCGGCGGCGGAACTGCCTCGCAGGGTGAAGCGGAATTTACCGGCGGTGGACGGCTCGCGCACGCTCGTGAGCGGGATGACCTCGACGTAGGGCAGGTCGCCGGCGTCGACGATGGTGATGAGGCCTGAGCTCACGAGACCGAGCCGGTAGCCGGCACCGCCGGCGGCGAGTTGCACGAGCACGTTTTCAGCAGGCTCGCCGAGAGAATCGAAGCGCGGCGTGATGACGATACTGGCGCGGGCTTCGCTGGCGGGCAGCGTGACGGAACCCGGGAGCGCCTCGTAATCGACGCCATGGAGGGCGGTGCCGGCGAGCGCGTAGTAAACGGTGAGCGGCGCGGAGAGGTCGCCACTGCGCGTGACGACGAAGACGGCGGGATCGGGCACGGCGCCGGGCAAGGCTAAGTTGATCTCGGTAGCGACGTCGTCGGCGACCTCGAGGGAGACGACCTGTTGATCGTCGTCGATAATGGTGAGCGTGGCGATGCTGGCGGCGGGATCGACGATGTAGGCGGCGTTAGTCGCGAGCGTGACGATGACGGTTTCAAACTCTTCGGCGACGGTGTCGTTGATCGGCGTGAGTGCGACGGTGGCGGTGGTGGCACCGGCGGAAATGGTCACGGTGGCGGGGAGCGCAGCGTAGTCGGTGCCGCTCGTGGCGGTGCCGGCGTAGTTCAGTGAGACCGTGAGGGCGGCGGTCACGAGGCCCGTACGCGCGATTGTGAAATTGGCGGCGCGTACGGGATTTTCGGCGGCGGCAATGGTGTCGGCGGTGAGCGAGACTTTGGGAAGCGCGGTGTCGTCGTCGTCGATGGTGACGGTGGCAGTCGGCGAGCCGGCGATAGCATAGCCGGAGTCGAGACCGAGCTGGAGCGTGACCGTCTCCGGGCCCTCACTCACGGTGTCGTTCACCGGGGTGACGAGGAGTTCGAGCGAGGCGGCGCCGGCGGGAATGGTGACGGTGTTGTAGGGCGAGCCGGTGGTGAGCGCGGGCGTGAACGTGTAGTCGGTCGTGAGCGCGGCGGTGCCGGTAGGAGGCACGAGGGCGACGATGAGCGCCTCCACATCGGAGCCGGTGCGCGTAAGCGTGAATTTACCGGCGACGGTGCCGGCCTCGGCGGCGCGCGGCGTGGTGGCGACGAGTGATACGGTGGGGACCAGATCGGCCGCGAAGTTGGCACCGGAAAAATTCGGGCCGACAAGGACACTATTATTAAAGAGATCGTTGAACGTGTAGCCAAAGAGGAGCGGCGAGACGGTATAGGTGCCGGCGGAAAGATTCGGGATGGTGTAGTAACCGTCGCTATCGGTGACGACGCCGTTGCCCGTGCCGGTGGAGAGGCCGACGCCGGCGAGGCCCTGGCCGGCGAGGGTGATGCGACCGGAGATCGCGTAGCGGGAGTTACCGTTGCCGACGGTGACGAGGAGCAAACGCGTAGCGACGGCGCCCTTCATATCGGAGACGGTGCAGGTGACGACATACTGGCCGGCAGTAGCGAAGCTGCGGGTGAAAGCGGGGGCGTTGGGGCCGACGACGGCGGTGGCAGCGGCGGTGCTGTCGGACGAGCGCCAATGGAAGGCGAGCGCATCCGCGTCGGGATCGGTGGCGGTGGCAGTGAAGGTGACTTGCGCGCCGGCGGGGACGTTGAGCGCGCTCGCGGCGAGCGCGAGAGTGGGCGCACGATTGCCGGGGAACGGGCCGAAGTTCACCCGGACATCGGCGCTGCGTTCGCCGGAGGCGTCGGTGGCGACGGCGAGCGTGGTGAGGTAAATCTCGGACTCGGAATCGACGAACGTCTGGCCGACGACGAGCGGCGCATCAGAGCGGCCGGCGGCAGAGGATGGCGTCGTGTCGATGAGGTGGAGGTTATCGCCGCTGTTTTGCGGCCACCTCCAGCCGAGGAGGACGCCGTTGGCGGCCCACTTATTTTCCACGTCGATCAACGCGCGGAGTTCAGCCCAGTAGGTGCGCTGGGCGTCTTTCGTGAGTTTCAGCGCGTAGCGTTTGGTGGGGTCGAGTTGTGGTTGGTCGAAGGCGTGGAGGCGGTAGGTGCCGCTGGCAGTGATCGTTTGCACAAAATCGTTCGGGAGCCAACGCACCTGGTTTTTCGCCTGCACGTTGAGGTGGTTGCGGGGGAAGTTCGAGCCGGAGGAGCCCATGATGTCGAAGATGTCGCCGTATTCGAGATTCGAACCGGGGCCGATGGCGCTGGCGCCGCTGGTGTCCCAGAAATTGGCGTGCGCGAGACCGAAGCAGTGGCCGAGCTCGTGCGCGACCGTTCCGGGTGAATCGTTATACATCCAGACGGAGGTGCCACCGCCCCAACCGCCGACACCGGCGCTGCGCGGCCCGCCGGTGAGACGGACGACGACGGCATCGTAATCGCCACTGTCGTACCCGAGCTTGCGGGCCTCCTCGCGCGCGTGGGCGTGCTCGAGGCCGAGGGCGTCGAACTCCTTACTGAAGCCCTCGGTGGAATCCTTCTGCACATACCACGCTTCGTTGTGCGGGAGCTTGATCGGCGGCGTGACCGTAGCGTGTGCAGTGAGACGCCCGTAGGAGGCCTTATAAAAGAATTCGGAGACGTCGCGCATGACCTCGTAACACTTGGCCTCGGAGACGGGGATCGTATTTTGGTCGGCAAACGTGAGCGGGATGTAGAGCACGCGCAGCTCGCCAAGCGACGTGGAGGGCGATGCGGGGAGCGCGCCGATGAAGCGTTGCGTGCCGCCGGTGATGCCCTCGCCCTGCACTTCGAGGCGAGCGACCTGTTCTTCAAACAACGAGACGTGACTCCCATCGCAGAGGTAAATGATCTCGCCGTGCGCCTCGACGGCGACGACCTCTTCCGCGATCGCCTCGGTGGGCGGGGTGGCGAGCGTGGTCTTGCCTGAAACAGGACAAATCTCGACGGCGGGTTTACCGGACAAAGGAATCTCGCCGACCTCGAGCCGACGCAGCGGACTCTCGTGGACGGCGAGCACGCGATCGAGCGCGACACCGTTGAGCGAAGCGTTAGGCAGCCAGCGCATGGACTCGGTACGGCGGCCGTAAACGTGGGCTTCGTAGGTGGTGCCGTCCTGAAACTCCGCATACCGCATCACCGGAGGCTGCACCGGAGCCGCCGGATCGAGCGGGGCAGACTGGTAGATGCGCAATTGGGCGCGGCCTTCAACACGCTCTTCGAGTTGCGCAACGACCTCGGCGGGCAATTGCTGGCGCACCACCATCGGCACGGCTTGGCGCAAGGCTTCACGCGGATGGGTAATGATGAGGTCCTTAAACTCGGCCCGGCGAGCCGCCGCGAGTTGGACGCCCTCGGCCACGAGCGCGGCGCGCGCCGCCGGAGTCGCCGCGAGGTAACGCTGAGCCCACGACTGAAATTGACCGAGCGACGAGCCGAGTGACGCGAGCACGGGCGAAAGCGCTGCGGGGCTGGTTTCTCGCACTGCCGTCGCCACGAGTGGGGTGGTGCGCGCGGCCTTCGCCGCCGACCCGGCGCGGGCGGCCGCCCCCGCCGTCCAGGTAGCATCGGTCGGTGATTCCGAGCGCCACCAGAAAATCAGCGCGCCCAGAGCGCAGAGCATGAAAACGGCGCGCACGAAGATTCGGCGAAACGTCATAAAGATCGGGTCTGGTTCGAGCCGCGTAGAATCATAGCGGGGCGCAGAAAAATGGCTCAAGAATGCTAGCGCCACAAAAAAACAAAGCGTCGTCACCCGCACACCACTCTCCACCGCGCAGCCGTCTTCGCTGCCCGCGCGCACGACTACGCGAGGGTGCGCATGCAACACCTTTCAAATCCTTTCCGCCACCCGCCCCCAGAGTTTGCTTCACCCAGCGCATGTCGGTCATTACACGGTTTACGTGCTGCTCGTGCTCCTCAAATTTCTCGGCTGGCTCCTCGCCCACACTCCGGAACCTCTCTTGCGCGTGCTTTCCGCCACGCTCGGTGATGTCGTCTTTTTCGGGCTCCCGCGCCGCCGTCGCCTCGTCCTCTCTAACCTCCACCACGCGTTCCCGGAAAAACCCGCCGCGTGGCATCGTACCATCGGACGGGAGAGCTGCCGCCGCATGATTGAGACCGGATTCCTCTCGCTCGCCACCCCTTACCTCAGCGCCGCCCGCCTCCGCCAGATCGTCTCCGCCTCACCCGAATTGCTCGCAGCCTACGCACTCCACCGCACCGCTCCCGCCGCCACGCTCATCTGCTCGCCGCACCTCGCCTACTGGGAGGCTCAAACCTCGCAACCGCTCGTCGTCCCCGGCCCCTTCCCCGAGTTCGGCATCATTTTCCGCCCGCTCGATAATCCCGCCGCCAACGCCTTCGTCACAGCCTCCCGCGAGCGCTTCGGTATGAAGCTTCTTTCGCGCAAGGAAGGTTTCGCCGATGCCCTGAAAATCCTCCGCCGCCAGGGCTTCGTCGGCGTCCTCTTCGACCAAAACGCCGGCCTCCAAGGCGCGCTCACCACGCTCTTTGGCCGCGTCTGCTCCACCACCGAACTCCCCGGACTCATGGCCGAAAAATTCGGGGCACGTGTTTATGGGATTTTCCCACGCCGCCGCGCGTTTTGGCGCGTCGAGGTCAGCGTGGATCTCATCGCCACCGGCGGCGAATCCACCGCCGTCACCCTCGGCCTCAACCGCTGGCTAGAACAGCTCCTCCGGGCCGACGACAACCTCTGCTCCTCGTGGCTTTGGGCCCACGACCGCTGGCGCAATCAGGACATGCCCACCAAACGTTTCCGCCTCGAAGCGAAACGCGACCTCCTCGCCGCCGACCTCCTCGCCCGCGGCCTCACCACTTTCCCCCGCCGCACGCGCGTCTACATCCGCCTCCCCAACTGGCTCGGCGACGTCGTCATGGTGCTCCCCCTGCTCCGCGCCCTCCGCGCTGCGCGCCCCGACGCCGACATCACCCTTGTCGCAAAAAAAACATTTCTCCCGCTCCTCGAAGGCTGGGCCATCGCCGACCGCACCTTGGCGCTCCCGTCACCAGGCCTCGGCTACTATTTCTTTTTCCGCCGCCTCCGCCGCGAGCATCTCGACGTGTGGCTGCTCTTCACCAATTCCTTCCGCGGCGACCTCGAGGCATGGCTCAGCGGCTGCCGTCAACGCTTCGGCCTCGTCCGCCCTGGCAAACCGCGCCCGCTTCTGTCCCACGCCTACCACGTCCCGGCCGATTTCGACGAACGCACGCACCACCAGCTCGAGCTCTGGGAAACTTTTCTCCGCCACTTCGGCCTGCTCACTGCGCTCGACCGCAGCCCTCTGCCCGTTGCCGTTTCCGACTCTCCGCGCTCAGCTCCTTCCGCACCCATCGGCCTCATCCCGGGCTCTGAAAACACACCCGCCAAACGCTGGCCAGTCGCCCACTGGCGCGCCCTCATCGAAGCGTTTCCATCCGCACACTTCGTCCTCTTCGGCACCGCCAACGACGCTCCGCTCACCAGCGCCATCGCCGCCGGTTTTGCCGCCACCCGCGTCGAAAACCTCGCGGGCCGCACCACCCTCCCCGACTACGCCGCGCGCCTCCGCTCCTGCCGCCTCCTCGTCACCAACGACACCGGCGGCATGCACCTCGCCAACGCCCTCGGCGTGCCCCTCCTCGCCCTCTTCGGTCCGACCAACCCCGTGCGCACGGGCCCAGTCTTCGCGTCGCCCACCCGCCTCCTCCAACCGCCCGCCTGCCCACCCACCGGCGGCGGTAACCTCGCCGACCTCACGCCCGAAACCGTCGCCGCAGCCGTCTCCGAAATTCTGGCACACAAATAGCGTTGGCTCGCCTTCATCACCCGCCCACTCCTTCCTCCGCAATAACTGTCTCTTCGTGTTCATGAGTGGTTCCTTTCTTCCAACTCTCCACCGCCCCTCATTAGGCATGAGACCTTAGGCATTGGTCATTCCCTCCCTCCCTCCTCCCCGTGCCCCTCCTCTCCGTCACCGACCTTCGTACCTATTTTCACACCCGCAGCGGGGTCTATCGCGCCGTCGACGGCGTGAGCTTCTCCCTCGAACGCGGCGAGACCCTCGGGATCGTCGGCGAATCCGGCTCCGGCAAATCGGTCACGTGCTACTCGATCATGGGCCTCATCCCGACGCCCCCTGGCCGCATCGAGAGCGGCACCGCCGTTTTCGACGGCGTCGATCTGCTCCACTGCACCCCCACCCAATCCCGTGCCATCCGCGGCAAGCGCGTCGCGATGATTTTCCAAGACCCCATGACGTCCCTGAATCCCTACATGCGGATCAGCGACCAACTCATGGAGCCGCTGCTCATCCACGAAAACCTCTCCAAACCCGCAGCCCGCCAACGCGCCCTCGCCGCCCTCGAATCCGTCGGCATCAACGACCCAGACAAACGCATCAACCTCTACCCGCACGAGTTTTCCGGAGGTATGCGTCAACGCGTCATGATCGCAATGGCCCTCATCACCAAGCCCGAGCTCCTCATCGCCGACGAACCCACGACCGCACTCGACGTCACCGTGCAGGCGCAAATTCTCGAGTTGATCAAAAAGATGCAGCGGGAGCTCGGCATGGCCGTAATTTTCATTACGCACGACCTCGGCGTCGTCTCCGGGCTCTGTGACCGCGTCCAAGTCATGTACGCCGGCCGCATCGTCGAATCCACCGACACCCGCACGCTTTTCCATTCGCCCCGCCATCCCTACACGCGCGCCCTCCAACGCTCGATCCCGGCGCTTCAGCCCAAAGGCACCGAACTCTACACGATCTCCGGCATGCCCCCCGACCTCTCGAAACCACTCCCTGGCTGCGGATTCTCCGCCCGCTGCGAGCACGCCACCGACCTGTGCCGCGCCACGACGCCCGCCCTAGCCGCCATCTCGCCCAACCACACCCAATCGTGCCTCCGCGTCCAAGCCGGTGATATCCTCTGAGAACTTAAACTGCTCATATCTACTGATGCGCGCTAATCACGTTCCCCATTCCGCGCCCCGCTCCGATCTTAGTAAACATTAGCGCCGAGTACCGATTGGAAAAACGTCGTCCATCGCTCCGCCTTTCCGTCTTTTCGCTACCCTCCTCCTTCCGTGTCGTCCGCGTCGTCCGCAGGCCCCTTTCCGAATCCTCCGAAACTTCCGTGTCCATCCGTGGTTAAAATCTCCCCGTCCATGCCCTCGCCCGCTCTCGCTCCCACGCCCACACCCATCCTCGAACTTCGCGACGTCCGCACGCACTTCCCGATCTCGTCGGGCTTCCTCTTCAAACGCCATGTCGGCACCGTCAAAGCCGTCGACGGCGTCACTCTCAGCGTCGCCCGTGGCGAGGTCCTCGGCCTCGTCGGCGAATCCGGCTGCGGTAAATCCACCCTCGCCCGCACCATTCTCCAACTCGTCCCCACCACCGGCGGCACGGTTGTCCTCTCCGGCCAAAATCTCACCACGAGTAACACCGCCGAGATCCTCACCGCGCGTCGCGATCTGCAAATGGTCTTCCAAGACCCCTACGCTTCGCTGAACCCGCGTATGACCGTTTTCGATACCCTCGCCGAACCGCTCCTCGTCCACGGCGTCAGTAGCCCCGCCGACATCAACGTCCGCGTCGCCACCCTCATGCGCACGGTCGGCCTCGCCCCGCGCTTCATGCAAAAATATCCGCATGAATTCTCCGGCGGCCAACGCCAACGCATCGCCATCGCCCGCGCGCTCGCCCTCGAGCCGAAGGTCATCATCGCCGACGAACCCGTCTCCGCTCTCGACGTGTCCATCCAGGCGCAAATCCTCAACCTCCTCGCGCAGCTCGTGCGCAAGATGAACCTCAGCCTCGTGTTCATCGCCCACGACCTCTCGGTCGTAAAACACATTTCCGACCGCATCGCCGTCATGTATCTCGGAAAAATCGTCGAACTCGGCCGTGCCGTCGACGTCATCGAACGCCCACACCACCCCTACACCCGCGCCCTCGTGAGTGCGATCCCGACGCCCGACCCCGACATCGAGCGTACCCGCCAACGCATCGTCCTCCCCGGCGACCCGCCTTCGCCCATCAATCCACCCTCTGGTTGCAGCTTCCACCCGCGTTGTCCCTACGCCCGCGACATCTGCAAAGCCACGGTCCCACCCCTCGCGCCCTTCGCAACCGACCGCGACGTCGCCTGCCTGCGCGCCGCAGAAATTTCCGATTTGTAGTCGTCGATCTCGCGTCTCTCATGCCGCGAAAAATCCGCCAGCTACTCAAGGCCGTGAAATCCGCCGGTTCGCGCCCGCAGCCGGCGGCATGGGCTCGCATCGCAAATTCCGTAACCCCCGCTTTGCTGGTTCGGTAATGTTGAGTGGCGAGGTCAACGACCCACGGCACCCAGCATGGGCCTCGAAATCGCCACCGAGCACTTGCAGCAAACCACCGTAATTACCAAAATCGACTGGGCGACCAAGATTACCCCGTGCGGATGCAAGTAGCGCGCCTGAAGAATTCCCTCGACGCTCCGGACGGACGCTTCACCAAGCGCCCATTCCTCTTTCGGCCGTCACCCCGGTCACACCGGAGCTTTCGTGCACTGCGGTTGCGCGCCCTCGGGCAGCGGGGGAATCGACCCCTCGCCCGCCTTCGGCAGCGAGCCGGTGAGCTCCTGCCGCCAATGCGCAACGTCTCCGCCCGGGCAGTACACATAAATCATGTGCATCGGCTCATCGCCCGTGTTGGTGAGCTGATGAAACAGCGTCGGCGGCATGAACACCGCCTGGCCCGCCTTGATCGGACTGCGCTCCGTACCCACACAAATTTCGCCTTCACCCTGCACGATGAAATAAACTTCCTCCTGCTCCTGGTTGTGCCACGGAACCTGGCCGCCCTTGGGCTCCAGAATCGAGTAGCCCATCGAGAACCCCTTAGCCGCAATCGGCTGGCCGAGTTGGCCAACGAGGCCACGGCCCCAACGACGCGCGGGAAAGGTACCACCGGGAAGTTTGGCGAGATCGGCAATAATCATGGTGAGCGATGTGTTGCGCGAGCGTGAGACGCGGCGCGAACCTTTTTTGGAATTACGCCGCGAGACCGCACCGTACCAACAGCGCCTGAAGGTCCGGATCACGTCCCATGAACCGGCGAAATAACTCCGCTGGATCGGTCGCATTACCCTGACTCAAAATCGTCGCGATAAATTCCGCACCGACTGCCGCGTTGAAAATCCCTTCGCGCTTGAACCGCGTAAACGCGTCCGCATCGAGCACCTCGGCCCACTTGTAGGAATAATAACCGGCCGCATACCCCACCGGATCGGAGAAGATGTGCGTAAACTTTTTCACTACCGTCGGTGCCGGCGGCTCCGTCGGCACGAGACAGTTCGCCACCGCCGCGCGCGCCTTCGCCTCGACGTCGGCCTCACCAGCAAAATCCGCCGTCCGCATGTGCATCAAGAGGTCCATCTTCGCCAACGCCACTTGTCGCATCGTCACACACGCCGAACGAAAATTCTTCGCGGCTGTAAGCTTGTTGAAAATCTCCTCCGGGATCGCCGCACCCGTCTCGTGATGCCGAGCGAAGAGGTCGAGGCTCTCGCGCTCCCACGTCCAGTTTTCCATGATCTGCGAGGGGAGTTCGACGAAGTCCCAAGCGACATTTACGCCATTGAGCGACTTGATTTCCACTTCGCCAAGGAGGTGATGGAGCAGGTGCCCAAACTCGTGAAAGATCGTCTCCACCTCGCGATGCGTGAGCAGCGCCGGCTGGCCCTCGCTCGGCGGTGTCATGTTGCCGCACATCAATCCGAGATGCGGCGCCCGCGAACCATCTGCGCGCGGTCCGCCCGTAATGAGATAGTTCATCCACGCCCCTCCGCGCTTCGACTCTCGCGGATACCAATCGGCATAAAACGAACCCACGTGCCGGCCGCGCGCATCCCGCACGTCGTAGAACTTCACTTCGGCGTGCCAAGTCTCCACGTCGTCAGCGCTTCGCTCGATCAGCCGCAAGCCAAACACCCGGCCCGCGAGTTCGAACATGCCCGCGATCACCCGATCCATCGGGAAATATGGCCGCAAGATTTCCTCGTCAAAACTGTAGCGCGACTGCCGGAGTTTTTCCGACCAGAGGAGGATTTCCCACGGAGCCAGCCGTGCCACCGCTCCGCCGGTCTGTTGCGCTTTGAACTCCTCCAATTCCCGACACTCACCCACGAACGCTCCCTTCGCTCGCGCCTCCATGTCTTCCATAAACCCGAGTGCGCCTGCGCCCGTTTTCGCCATACGCCGCTCCAGCACAAGGTCCGCGAAATGCGCCTTGCTCAGCAAGGCCGCCTTCTCCGCCCGCAGCGTGAGAATGCGTCCGATGAGCGGCGCATTATCCTGCGGGGCGATGGCGCCGACCGCGGCCGACGCCGTCCACAGCTCCCGCCGCAGGGCTTCATCGGCGAGGTAAGTCATGAAGGGCTCGAGCGACGGCATGTGCAGCGTGAACCGCCAACCGGCGAGGCCCTTCGCTTCCGCCCCGCGTCGCGCCGCCGCTTTCGCGTGCGCAGGCAGCCCCGCGAGCCGCGCCGCATCCGTCACCACGAGCTGCCACGCGTTGGTGGCATCGAGGACATTTTCGGAATACTTCTGGGTGATTTGCGCGAGTTCCGTTTGGATCGCCTCCAGTCGGGCCCTCGCCTCAGCAGGTAAATCCGCTCCCGCCTGCTTAAAATCGATCACGGTCTCCTCGAGGAAACGCCGGTGAATTCCCGTCAACGCGCCCGCTTCGGCCGTCGCCGCGACCGCCTTCAAACGTATCCACAATCCCGCATTCAGCGGAATACTCGCATAAAACGCCGATACACTCGGCAACATCGCATTGTGCGCATCGCGCAGTGCCGGCGAATCCACCACCGATTGCAGATGCGTGACTTTGGCCCACGCCAGATTCAACGCTTCCGTCGAATTTTCCAACGCGAGAAACGTGTTCGCGTAGGTCAACGATCCGAGGTCGCGCCCGGCAATCTCTTCGACGGCGGCTTTCGCCTGAGCCAACGCCGCCTCGATCGCGGAAGCCACGTGCTCGGGCGCAAGCGTGGACCAACGGATGTGAAAGGCGGGGTCGAGAAATGGATTGGCGGACATGCCGCGAAAGACCAGCCGCACACCCGCCCTGTCAAACCGCAAAACCTCACCACGCGTAGCTCGCGCCGATTGAAATCTGCCGACGCGCCGCCGGCACGGCCGGGACCTCTTGGAAACGACTATCCCACACGTTATCCGCCATCGCAGAAAATTCGACGCCCTGCCATCTGCGCGGACGATACCCGAGCCCCAGCGAACTGGTCACCGCCGAGTCGCCCCCGATCACCCGCAGCACATTGTCGGCTTGGATCCGGGCGACATTATCCATCCGCACCTCAAAGCCACCCCCGAGCCGCGCGGTAATCGCCGCGGTCAGCCGGTGCCGAGCGTAGTTGAGCGCGTAGAAACTGGCATCGACGAGCGCCCCGCGATAACCGGCATTTTTCGTCAAACCCGTGTAGCCGACGACGAGATCCACGGCTCTCCACGCCCGCCGGGCGAGGAGTTCCACGCCCGGCGTGTCGATGTCGACGGCATTGGCCGCGCGCGCCGTCACTCCACGCCGAAACGTCCAGTCCACCAACGCGTCATCGCGCCGATAGAAAACCGCCGCCTGACCCGACCAACCCGCCCAGGCGAACCGCGCACCGAGCTCGAGGTTGCGACTGGTTTCACGGCCCAGATTCGCATTCCCGCGAAACAGCCCTGACACGGCACTCGAATTCAGCGCGGTGTAAGTCGGCACCTGCGTTGTTTGCGCGTAACTGAAATAGATCCGCTGCAGAGCCGCCGCTGGCTCTTCCCGGGCAAGCTCCAGGATCGGGGAGCCTTTTCCGCCACTGCGATTGCCGTCGTCGTAACCCACTCCGGCCCTCAGAACCACGCGCTCCCCAGCGCCCGGCGTCCACGTTTTCTCGGGCACCAACGCGAATTTAGTCAAGGTGCGCGCATGGAAATTTCCCGCCGTCAGCGAGGTCGACTTGAGCTCGTCAGCGAGCACTTCGCCGCGAAAATTAATTGCCAACTCCCCCGCTGTTTTCCGGCCGCCAACGGCCGCGCCCTGCGCCCACGTCGTGTGTTGAAACGGATGCACCGGACCCACCGCCGCGAAGCGGTTGTACGCATAGTCGTCCTTGTTGCGCCGATACCATGCGCCCGCCTCGACGAAGTCGCCGCGGCCGAAGTCGGTGCGATGATTCACCGCGACCAGCAGCGTCTGGAGATTTTCGGATTCGTTAGAATTGAACGGCGTATAAAGATTCGGCCAACCAAAGAACTTCGCTTGGTAGCCGGCAACGAGGTCGGTTTGGGAGGTCGCCCCAGCCAACTGCACGCGCGCATTGAAACGATCGAAATTGTGTTCGCCAAAGGGCACCGCACCTTCTGCCTCCGAACGTGCCCACGCGACGTCCGCCGCCAACCGCTGCCCGCCGACGCGCAGGTCACTCAACCAGCCCTGATAGAGCTCTTGGCGATTCAAACTATACTGCCCCGCCGCAAGCGCAAGTGAGCCGCCGGTACGAATCGGCCGCCAGCCGTAGGCCACCGCGCCCACCGTCGAATTCGCGGCGCTGAGGGCATGCTCGGCTCCGGTGAGGATTTCCGGCGCGCCCAGCATCGCCGGCGTCACCGGTATCTCCGCCGAATAGTGCCCGGTCTGGGGATCAAAAACTGAGACCGCTCCGATCCTCACACCCGTGTTTTCGAAAATCCCCCCGCGAATGGTCACATCGGCCTGCGCCTCGGCGAAATTGCGTCCCGCGATGTCGAGACGCGGCTCGAAGCGCAACGCCGAGACCGGCATCGCAAACGTTCCCACCGGCGACTGATTCGCCACCCGCGTCGAATGGACGGCCACTTCAGGGAGATTCACGGCGCTGTTTTGAGCACAGACCGACAGCGTAACCCCGGCGCAGAGCAACGTAAAAACAGGTTTCATCGCTGACTCGTTAGCAGCCTCGCGAACGAAAACAAGCCCCTGTTTCAAAGTTCTCAATCGTTCATTAACAAGTCGGCGGCCCGCCAAAAAAAGAACCCCAGAATAAATCCGGGGTTCACACACCTGATAAAAAACGAGGACTTATTCTTCGCCGTCGTTGCCAATCGCTTCAACCGGGCAGCCTTCGAGCGCCTCCATGCACAGCGCCACGTCTTCTTCGGTGGTCGGCTGTTTATGAACAAAAGAGTACCCACCGTCGTCATGGCGCGTGAAGAATGCCGGAGCGGTTTCGCGGCATAGGTCGCAATCGATGCACTGTTGATCGACGAAGAACTTTCCGGCTGCGTTGGGAGCCCACTTGTCAGCTTTATTTGCCATATATATTCGAACAAAGGAAATTTTCTGGAGGCCTGTCAAGCGGGCACGGGTGCCCGCGCGCGCGCTCACCCTCACGTTCGGGCACGTCACGTAGACCAGCTGACCCCGCGTCGGCCAGACGCCCGCCTGCGCCATCCCGTTTGCAAGCACGGGCCTGCCCCGCCCGCGCGCCTTCGCTCGCGTCGGAAACGCTATCTCCGCGAAGAGCGGAAGGCGAACAGCCGGGAGCCGGCTTGTCTTTGCCGTGCTCCATCCTAACGTTCGCGGCGATGTTTTCCGACCATCCCTCTCTGCGCGGCGACTACCAGACCGAGCGGACCTCCTTCCTGCTCTGGCTCCTGTCCGCCGTCATCGCGGGTTTTGTGGTCCAAAATGTCTTCGGCCTCTGGTTCAAGAGCGACGCGTTTGAGCAACTGTGCGCCCTCTCCACTTCGAGCCCAGGGAAGGGCGCACTCTGGACCCTCGTCAGTTATCCACTCGTGCACCGCAATGTCCTGCACCTCTTTCTCGTCATGTTCGGTGTATTTTTCCTCGGCCGGGAGCTACTGCCGATTATCGGTGAGCGCCGACTCGCGGGGCTCACCGCAACCGCGGTCGTTGGCGCCGCGCTGCTCTGGTTCGCGGTCAACGCCGGTCACGATGGCAACGTCATGGGGGCGAGCCCGATTCTCTGCTGCTATCTCATCCTCTTCGCCTGTTTTCATCCGAACCGCGAAATTTCGTTTCTCTTCTTTTTTCTCTTCCCCGTCACCACGCGTCCCAAGTATCTCGCATGCCTGGCGGTCGGGATCGATGTCGTGGGATTCCTGCTGAGCGAAACTCCCGCCGGCACCTTTAACACCGGCATTCCTCATTCCGCCCACTTGGGTGCCATGGCCGCTGGGTGGCTCTACTTCCGCTATGTGCACGAGTCCGACCGCAAGGGATTCAATCGACGCGTGGCAGTGGGGTTGCCGCCATGGCTGAAGCGCTCGTCGATGCCCCCAATCACGCTACCTCCAGCCCCCGCCCCAGCGGCACGCCTTGCGCCGAATGGTCGCGCCGGTGTCCGGGCCGAGGTGGATCGTATCCTCGACAAAATCAACAGCCACGGTCTGGGCGCCCTCACCGTTGCCGAGAAACGCGTCCTCGACGAAGCGAAGGACTTTTTGAGCCGTCCCTAAAATCTTTTTCCGCCCGTCGCCGCGCTTCGACGCGCTCCCCGCTGAGTAGACTCGTCGTAATTTGGCGCGAACCCGCACCTTGTCGGTTAACCCGGAATGAAATGTCCTCACGCCTTGAATCTCTTCCAATTGCGTGAAACATTCCGCAGCACTTCCACTCTTATCACCCCATGATTCGCGTCTCTACCGTCCGTCGCCTTGTAGCCGCCCTAGTCTGTGTCTGCGCCTTTGCGGCAGCCTCCGCAGCCCCAGATCGGAAATTCTCCACGTCCGACACGCTCAAGACCGAGGCCACGACGCTGGTGAAGCTCCTTGAGCAAGCTCACTACGCGCGCGACTCCGTCCGCAGCGCCGATTACGCGCAAGTCATACCCGACTACATGGCCGAGCTAGACGGCCAACACTTGTTCTTCCTCGGGAGCGATCGAGCCGCGTTCACCGAAAAATACGGCAAGAGCGTCTACTACAACACCGCGATGCTGGGCAACATCGAGGCCGCCTACGAAATCTTTAATGTCTATCAGAGTCGGGTCGACGACCGCGTGAGCTGGATCTTTGAGGAACTTAAAAAGGAAATCGATCTGACCGTGCCCGAAACTTACCGCGCCGACCGGACCAAAGCGGAATGGCCTGCCACCGCCACCGATTCGAATGAACTTTGGCGCAAACGTTTGAAATTTGAAATCGTCGGAGAAATTCTGAACAAGAAAACGTCCGACGAGGCCAAGGTAACAATCAAGAAGCGTTACGAACGCATGCTCAAAAACGTCGCGGAAATCGACGGCGGCAATCTAGCCGAGCTCTATCTCAGCACCGTCGCTCATCTCTACGACCCTCACTCCACCTATTTTTCCGCCGAAACCTTCGAGGATTTCGCCATCCAGATGAAACTCAAACTCTGCGGCATTGGGGCCGTACTTGGGCTCGAAGAGGACACCTGTGTCGTCAAAGAGATCGTGGCCGGCGGCCCCGCCGATTTGGGTCGGATTCTTAAGCCCAACGACAAGATTATCTCCGTCGCTCAGACAGGCAAAGAGCCCGTCGAAATCATCGGCATGAAGCTCCGTAAAATTGTTGATATGATCCGCGGCGAAAAAGATACCGTGGTACATCTGTCCGTGCTGCCCGCCGACGCCACGGATCCGTCAGTGCGCAAAGAGATCGTGATCACGAGGGACTTCGTAAAGCTCAACGCGGCTCGCGCCCGCGCCGCCATCTTTCAAGTTCCGGGCGCGGAGGGCACAGAACGGTCTTTGGGCGTCATCACCCTGCCCGCCTTCTACGCGGATGATGATGGCGATACCGATAAAGAAAAAAGCACCGCGTCAAAAGACGTCGCCCGACTGATTGAGCAGCTTAAACAACAGGGTATTCAAGGTCTCGTGCTCGATCTTCGCCGCAATGGTGGCGGCTACCTCTCAGAAGCCATCGAATTAGCCGGACTCTTCATCAAGAAAGGCCCTGTCGTCCAAGTTAAGAATTTCGCGGGCGAGATTCAGGTGGACACCGACGACAATGAGAAAATCGCCTACGCCGGTCCGCTGGCCGTCCTCGTGGATCGCTTCAGTGCTTCAGCTTCCGAGATTGTCGCTGGCGCTCTGCAAAACTACGGCCGCGCCGTCGTCATCGGAGATAGTTCCACCCACGGCAAAGGCTCCGTGCAATCCGTCGTCGAGATGAAACAGGTCGACCGTACGCTCGGCTATGCGAGGAACAAGGATGGTTCTCCCGCCAAAACCGGTGCCGCGAAGTTCACTATTCAGAAATATTACCTACCCAGTGGCGATTCCACCCAGCTCAAAGGCGTGGTGCCTGACATCGTGCTGCCTTCCGTGACCAATCTGATCTCCGGAATTGGCGAGGCTGACCTCCTCCACGCTCTCGCGTGGGAGCAGATCCCCACCAGCGTATTCGATGGTTCCCCACTCGATGCCAAGGTCCTCACCCCACTCCGCCAATCCAGTCTCGAGCGTCAGGCGAAACTCGAAGAATTCGCCTACCTACGAAAGAATATCGAGTGGTTCAAAACCCGACAGGAACAGAAACTGATTTCGGTGAACCTCGACGAACGAAAACAGCAGAAAGTAACCGACGACGCCTTCCGCAAAGGCATGAATGCTGAGAAAAAAATTTTGGCCAAGAACGACTACGCGTTCAAAGAATTTCGCCTCGGTCCACCCGCCCTACCCCGCATCAAAGCGGCCAAGAAAGACGCGGACAAAGATGTCGACGCCGACGATGACGATGATGCCGCCGAAGAGGAAAACGACACCTACATCAAGAACGATGTGCATCTCCGGGAGACCCTGCGCGTCGTCAGCGATGCCGTGAGCCTCGGCGCCAACAAGGCCGACTGGGCCAGCAATCGCCCACCGCTCACCGCCCGCAGTGGCGGCTGACCGCGCCCGTTAGCGCCACGCCAACACGTAGCGATCGCGCCCAGTCAAATCCTGCCGCGATTCCATTCGGGTAAACCCAGCGTTCGTGGCGAGCCGTAGGACCTCCGGATGGTGGGTAATACCCGTCTCCAGAGCCAACATGCCGCCCGCATTCAAATACACCGGAGCCTGCGCGACGATCTCGCGTAGATCAGCCAATCCCCCGTCCGCCGCCGTCAACGCCTTGGCCGGTTCATGTGCGCGCACTTCAGGCGCTGTCTCTGCGGTCTCCTCGGCGCTGAGATACGGCGGGTTAGCCACCATCACGTCAAACCGCGCCGCCGCAGCGAGGCCCGCAAACCAATGTGAGCGCGTAAACACCACGCGGTCCTGAAGGCCCGTCGCGATCGCATTCTCCCGCGCGAGCGCGAGTGCGTCTTCACTGAGATCGACGGCCGTGACGCTCGCCGACAGCATCCCTGCCGCCATCGCCAACGCGATCGCCCCGCTGCCGGTGCCCAAGTCCAAGACATTCGTCGCGACATTCGCCCGCTCCGAACAGGTCGCCAGCACACGTTCGACCAGCAATTCCGTCTCGGGCCGCGGAATCAGCGCGCGACGGTCGACTTTTAGTTTCAGTCCGTGAAATTCAGTTTCGCCCAAGATATATTGCAAGGGCTCGCGCTGACTGCGGCGGCGCACCAACGGCCGGATTTTCTCCAGCTCGGGCTCGCTAAGCACCCGTTCAAACTGCAGGTAGAGCGCCATCCGCTTCAGTGCCAAAGCGTGACCGATCAGCAATTCGGCGTTGAGGCGCGCCGACTCGACCCCCCTCCCCGCGAGGAAATCAGTCGATTTCTTGATGATATCTAGGATCGTCAGCATTTTAGTCCTCGTCGTTGGCAGAGCCTCGGGCAGGCAGGTAAACGTGTCCGGTCAGGGCCGCGAGTTTTTCTTCGTGGTCGGCCTTCTGCAGCGCGGCGATGATCGGATCGAAGTGACCTTCCATCACCTGGGGCAACGTGTAAAGCGTGAGCCCGATGCGATGGTCAGTCACCCGGTTTTGCAGGAAATGATAAGTCCGGATACGCTCGCTGCGATCCCCTGAACCGATCTGACTGCGCCGCGCCGCCGCGTATTTGGATCGCTCCTCATCCTCCCGGCGCTTCAGCAAGCGCGAACGCAGTACCGTCATCGCCTTGGCTTTATTTTTCAACTGTGACCGCTCGTCCGCACACGTGACAATCAGCCCGGTCGGCTTGTGCAAAATCTGCACCGCAGAATCCGTGGTGTTGACCCCTTGCCCACCCGGCCCGCTCGCCCGCGCCACCGTGATTTCCAGCTCCTGCGGATCGATCAGCACGTCGACTTCCTCCGCTTCCGGCAAGACCGCGACCGTCACTGTCGAGGTGTGGATACGGCCGCTCGCCTCCGTGACCGGCACCCGTTTCACCCTCTGTACGCCGCTCTCAAACTTGAGCTGCTTGTAAACCTCGCTACCAGTGATCAGGAAAATCACCTCCTTAAATCCTCCGCGCTCAGAGTAACTGCTGCTCATCGGTTGAATTTTCCAGCCCCGGGCATCCGCGTATTTCGCGTAAGCGCGGTAGAGTTCCGCCGCGAACAGCGTCGCCTCATCCCCCCCCGTGCCCGCGCGAATTTCCATGACCGTGTTGCGGGAATCTGTGGGCTCGGGCGGAATCATCGCCAGGAGCACCGCCTGCCGCAGGGCATCCCGGCGACGCTGCAGATCGGGGAGTTCCGCGAGGGCCAGCTCACGCAGGTCCGGCTCGGTCGCCGCATCCTTACCAAACGCCACGGCCTCCTCGATCTCCCGCTCAACGCGCGCATGCAACTCATGATCGCCAATTAACTCGGTAAGTTTTTGATGCTCACGGGTCACCTCGGCAGCACGCCGTGGATTCCCATAAAAAGCCGCCGCTGCCATGTGCGCAGCGAGTTCGTCGGCGCGGCGTTGAAACGGTGCGATGGCAGGAAGTTCGTCCATGAATACAGAGAGCAGGAAGGGCGGGCATTTGCGAATTGCGCGGGCCGACCGTTGCGGCTCCAATCAATACCTTCTTCCCGCCGGGCAATGTTGCCTAGCGGTGCGGATCAGCCATGGCCACGACACTTTTCACACAGAACACCATCGCCTGCATCTGGGATTTCGACAAGACCTTAATCCCGGAATACATGCAGTCGCCGCTCTTCCGCCGCTACGGCATCGATGAAGCCAACTTCTGGGCAGAGACCAACGGCCTCATAGAGCAGTACCGCAGCCGGGGCTATCACCTCGCCGGCGAACTCGGCTACCTCAATCATCTCCTCACGTACACCCTCGCCGGTCCGCTCGCCGGCTTGAACAACAAGATCCTTTTTGATTGCGGGGCCGACATTAAGTTTTACCCCGGCCTACCCGAGTTTTTTAACCGCGCCAAAGCGTTCGTCCAAGAAAAGCCCGAGTACCAAAAACACGAAATCTCGCTCGAGCATTACGTCGTCAGCACCGGCATTGCCCAGATGGTGCGCGGCAGTGCCATCGCCAAACACATCGACGGTGTCTGGGCCTGCGAGTTCATCGAGAACCCACTGCAACCGGGCTTCCTCAAGCAGAATGAAATGGCACTAGAGGCCGCGTCCGAGATCTCGCAGATCGGGATGGTCATCGACAATACCGGCAAGACCCGCGCGATTTTCGAGATCAACAAGGGCACCAACAAAAACCCCGCAATCGACGTCAATTCCAAGATGCAATCCGAGGACCGGAGAATCCCGCTGCAAAATATGATCTACATCGCCGACGGTCCGAGCGACGTGCCGAGTTTTGCTGTCGTCAAAGGCGGCGGCGGTCGCGCCTACGCGGTCTACAATCCGGAAAAGCCGGAAGAATTCGCCCAGAACGATCGCTTGCTACAGTCTGGCCGCATCCACGGCTACGGCCCAGCCGACTACCGTGAAACGAGCAGCACCACGCAATGGCTGCGGATGCATCTCCATCAAATTTGCGATCGCATTGTTACCGACCGGGAAGCTGCCGTCGCACTGAAGGCGACCCGTCCACCCCGCCATCTCACTGCCACACCGGAGGAGCAAGCCGCCAAACGCGCCTCCAAAAGTCCCCGGCAGGCGTCGTTCTTAGAGTAGCGATTCGCCCCATTGCCCCGAAGCTTGCTCAGGTTTGATTTAGGGTGTGGAGAGAATTACGGGAGCGTGCTTGCTCGCGGCGGGCGTGCGTTTCGCCGGTCCTTCTCCGCGCCCCTCAAATCTCCCCGTGTTATATGCCCGTCTCCATCCACAAAAAAGCCCCAGCTTTGCATAGGCTTTGCAGCCGGGGCTCGTAAAACAACGAGTCTAGTTATTGGCCCGACCGGCTAATATTGCTGCTCGGATCAATTGGCGTCACTGGCGTGCCAGGCGGTGGGGTGACTCCCGCTGGAGGGGGGCAACCGGCGCAACGGCAACGGTTGGGGGTCGACGAACCGGCCTGCGCACACTTCCAGCCCTACGATCAGCGCCCACAGTTGCACCGCGGTCAGCGGATCGACCGTACCGCTCGCCGGCCACGTCAGCGTGCCGGCGTCGAGCCGCTTGCTGCACGGCCACCAGCCCGCGCCGTCGTGCGTTAACAATTTTATATCGCCACCAATTTCCTTGGACACGGGACAGTAAACCCGAAAGCCAAGGAATCCGATGACTGATCCTGATGAATCGAAACGCGCAACCCAACTCGCCAAGCCGGAGCCCCCGGCGGAGCCGCCGGGGGCTCCGGC
>CANIJN010000027.1 GCA_947467625.1 Opitutia bacterium
CGAGACCCTCGCCGTTCCAATGACTGTCGGTCGGCCAGTAAACCGTGCCTTTCCCCTTGGCCGCGAACAACGCGGGCCGCAAGTCGAGCACGGCGACAGGTGATTGGTGAATGCGGAGATGGTCAATGATTTGATCCAGTTTACCCGGCTGCGCCTGCGCGCGTAAGAATGCCGGGAGCCGCTCCGGGTAAATCGTCGACTTGTTCGGCACCAGCACCACGAGATATTCGGCGCCGTGCTCACGCCACCAAGCTCGGCGACCCTCTACCGCTTGCTGCCAGTTAACTAATTCGGTCTCGTTCATCCGATCGCGACCGAGCAAGTCGGGCACCGTCATCTCGCCAGTGTAAAACAACCAATCGTCCCGCCCGACGACCACGAGGCTTGACGGTTCCCCGAGCCAGCGGTGACGCACCAGACCATACCATTGGACGATACGCGTTCTCGACGGGAAATGATCGCCCAGCCAGCTCTCAAAAGCGGTTGGCCATTTTTCTATTTTTGTTTTTTTCCAGTCTGGCCAGGTCGCAAGCGGTCGCATTTCTCGGACATTCTTGAGCTCAGGCACGCGCAGCGCCGCGCTAAAGATGGGCACGCACAGTAGCAGCACTAGCCCTACAAACGTTGCGAGATGCCAGCTGCGCGTGGCGTGTTCGTTCGGCGGATTCACGGTTAAAACCGGTAATAAATAAACGGATTGTGGGTGCCCGCGCCCATCGAAATCAGGCACAAAAACAACACGACTAAGGCGACGCAAACTTCGGTTGCCTCCAACGCTCGGTCGCCAACGAGCCATTGTTCACAGCGTCGGCGCAGCATCGGCCAGAGCGGAGCACACAGTAACAATCCGGCGGCTCCTGCATACAACAGGCCTGTCGTGACCACATTGGCGGGGATCGCCGCAAGACCACCGTTGGCCGTCAGCCCCGCCATGGAACGGAAATAACCCATCGTCTGCGCCCACGTATCACAGCGAAAAATGACCCAACTCAACAGCACGGCAACGATCGTGTAGCCATGGCCAGCCGGCCGCAGCCAGTTCGGCGTGCGTCCGGTGATTGGCTCGAGCACCCGCTCCGCCGCGAGGAAAAGTCCGTGAAATAATCCCCACGCGACAAAGTTCCAGCTCGCTCCGTGCCAGAGTCCGCACAGCGCGAACACCGCCAGTAGATTCAGCGCGGTGCGCAGCGCACCGTGGCGGTTTCCGCCCAGTGGAATGTAGAGGTAGTCCCGGAAGAACCGCGACAGGGTCATGTGCCAACGCCGCCAAAAGTCGCGCATCGAACCAGCCGAATACGGGTAGTCGAAGTTCTCCGGAAACCGAAACCCAAACATTCGCCCGAGCCCCACCGCCATATCCGAGTAGCCGGAGAAATCAAAAAATATCTGGAGCGCATACGCGGTAACGCCGACCCATGCTGCGGCTGCCGTGCGCTCTGCCTCGGGTAGCAAAAAAATAGCATCAGCCAACACCGAGACCTGATTGGCGATCAGGACCTTTTTACCCAAACCTGCGATAAAGCGGCGCGCACCCTCCGCGAGATCCTCCCGCCCGACCCGTCGGCGCACGAATTGATCGGCGACTTCCGAATACCGCACGATCGGACCGGCGACCAATTGCGGAAACAACGTCGAGTAACACAGAAAATCACGGAGGCTACGGCACGGCGCGATTTTTGCGCGCCACACGTCGACGACATAGCTGATGCCGTGAAAAGTATAAAAACTGATGCCGAGTGGCAGCACGACCGCCACCCAGGTGATGTCGGCGCCGAACAGGTGGCCGAGTGCCGCGTTGCCACGATTGGCGATTTCCACGGCGAGACCGCTGTATTTGAACCATGCGAGCAACACGAGATTCGCGGTGACCACTCCGATCAGTGCCGCGCGACGCCCTGCCCTCCCCGGCTCGCACCAGAATCCTCCCGCGTAGTTGAGCAAGCATGACGCGATCATTACCCCCACCAGATAGACCTCGCCCCAAGCGTAGAACACCACGCTGGCGAACAGCAGCCACGTATTCGCCCAACCCAGCACCTTGCCTTGGCCACGCTGCCGGTTGGCGAGCACCTGCAACGGCAGGCCTACAGCCAAGACCAGCGGTAGAAAGAAGAAGAGAAAGATAACGGAGGAGAAAACCACTCCTCACAACTTAACCGGATCGCCGAGTGTGTGAACAATCCAAATCTACCCAAACCATCTGCCCGACCGTGCAGCGTGGTGGATGGGCTTCGGCTTCGTGCGGGAGTGTGAGCGTGCTGGAGCGACTCTGCTCGCGACGATGGGCGAACGCGTCGTGAGCACGCTCGCGACCACTTTCACGATCATCTTTTCCGTGAATGCTCGGGGCTGGCCCCTGCGATTTTTAATCCCGTGCGCAGGCGTTTTTATTCCTCAATACGTCCACGTCGTCGTGCAGCGCAACTCGCGAGGGGCCACCAGATCGTAACGACCATAGGCGCGACCGCGACCGCCCGGCACAACATAGCCATCCGGCACACTCGCGCCCGTCGCAATCCGCACGGGGAGAATGTCGGTGTGATCAAACACGTTGGACACATTGAGCTGAACGCGCACGCGGCCGGGCAGCCGCTGAAACGTCCGCGTGTAGGCGATCATCAGATCGTTCGCCACGATGGGCTCCCCGGTGATTTCATTCCCCTTGGAGTCCGCGCCGATGACGTTGGCAGAGCGCCAGCGCCAGCCGCCGCCGAGGGTGAATCCCTTCATGGGTCCTGCCCTGAAATCATACGCCGTGAACAGGCTGACCTTGTGCGGACGCAGTCCCCAGCGCTTCTCCTCGTCGTCGCGCTCCGCGTTCATCGTGTCCACGAGGTTGTAGATTTCCTGTGCGACTGAATTGCCGGTCGAGGTCGTCAGCGTCGATGCATTCGCCGGTGCGCGCAGTGCGCCCAGTTCGAGCCACTTGGCCACCGTCATACCCGGCTCGAACGCGTTCGGGTCAACCACGAAGCGACCGGTCGCATCCTGCCGCACGCCTTGCACGAAACGGTCGTCCGCCATTTTCAACCCATACCATTGCGCAACCTCCGCCCCGACATTCTTACGAATAAAATCCGTGTAAGAATAGTTCGCCACCAGCCGCCAGTTCCGCGTCAGGTTCGCCGTGATACGCGCCTCATATCCTTTGGATTGGGAATCCGACGACGCCGCCGTGACCGGCGGAGTATAGGCGCTGTAAATGGGCTGCCACTGGCTCGTAGAATACGCCAGCCCGTTGCCCACCAGCACGCCCGCAAATGCGTCCATCACGCGGGTGTTGCGAGCGGGTGCGCCGGCCAGACCGTTCGTCGTGATCCGCCCCTGTTCCGTGGACGAAAAATAGACCACCCTCGCGCTCACCTTCCCGTCGAGCACGTCGAAGCTCACGCCGTAGTCGGCGCCGATGCCTTTCGAGGCAGGCGCGAGTTCGCCCTTCGGAAAGGTCGTTCGCACAAACGACGGCACGCCTTGGTTACTGGAGCGATTCGCGACGAGCGACATCCACTTGAACACGTGCAGGACGCCGCCCGCCGTGCCTGTGAAGCCGGTCGCGGTCGTGGTTTTGCTCTTGCTGCGATCGCGGTCCACGACGTCACCGATCACGGGATCGTTGTAGAATCCGAGTTCGATCACCTCGATTTTATCCTGCCGGTAGCCGAAAGTCGTCACCAGTCGGTCGGCCAGAAAATGACTCTGCACCGCGCCGAGCCGCGTCGTCGATTGCTGCTCGCCACCGCTATTATTCGGTCCGGCGACTTCGTTGGCCCACGCCAACGCGTAGGACCGACCGTCGAAGTTGATCGTGGCTGGCAGCGAGCGCCAGTCGCCGACTCGATAGGTGGCCCAACTGCCCTCGGTGATGTAATTGCGCACGGTGATGCGGTTGTTGGCGTTGTTGGGCGTGGCGTTGTAAGGGCGACCCGCAAAGGCCAGCCATGAGTTTGCCCGCGCGTCGAACTGCTCCGTTTGCGAAACCAACGCCGCGAAACGATGACGGCCAACCCATTTGGATTGGGTGGTGAGCGAGTAGGAGGCGGCTAACCGCGTCTCGGCGACTTCGCCGACGTGGTCATCGCGCCGCCATTCGCCATCGAAGTAAAGCCGGCCCGCATAGGGATTCGCCGGGCCGCCGACCCCCAGTGTGCGGTTCGGATCGCCGCGCAACGTCGGGTCGGCCCCGACCATCAGCGTCACGCGCGCTCGCGAATATTGATAATTACGCCCGACGTTGAACGCTAGGTTCCGCGTGGCCTGCCAGTCGGCGGTAATCGTATAGTTACGCAGGGTCTGCTGGCGAAACATCCCCGGGCCCGCTGCGTTGACGTTGCCGGGGTAAATGCGCGGATCATACACCTTCAACGCACCTGACGTAACGCCGGGCGTTCCGTCAGGTGCGCGCACGGCAGCGTTGTTGTAGGTGCCGGAAAGCAAGGTCCCGCGGGCATCGAAAATTGTGCCATCATTTTCGATGAAAATCGCTTTGTGGTTATTGCCGGTCGCGGCGACGTCCCTTGCGGTGACGCCCAACGCCGACATCGCGGTGGTCGGGACTGCATTGTTGGGATCGAACGTCACCGCGCTGACACCCTTCGCGTTGCGATTGTCCAACCACGCGAGCGCCTGGTCCGTTTCCACCGTATTGCGAATCACCGCCGTAAGGTCGCGGCCAATTTCCCCCATGGCTGTCACGGTCAGCGAGCGAACGGGCCGAACTGTGAGCGACGAGAAAATGCGTTTCTTATCCTGGTAATCAAATGCGCGCCACCCACCATTCTCTTGCTGCAGACCGGCCACGGACATCGCCAACCGGTCTTTCCGGAACACCCAGTTAGCGTCGACTTCGAGGCGATGCCGGTCGAACGAACCTGCGCTGGTGCGCACCAGGGCGCTGTCGCGCGCGGTGCTCGCAATTTTCGAGCTTTCGTTGATCAGTCCGCCCGGCGCGCCCACCCCAAACAAGATGCTGTTAGGGCCGCGGTTGTCTTCATACCGCCCGACGCGATAAGCATCGGAAGGCGTGATGCTCGTGAAATAGTCCATCCCGACGCTGGCCGCCGCTCCACGGATCAAGACGAGCGGCGTCAGGCTCTGAGCGTTGACGACCGGATTCTGGCCGCTCCCCGCCTGGTTCTCGTTCGAGCTAATCTCGGCATTCATCGAATACTGCACGAGCTCGCGCACATCGGTGATCGCAAGGTCGTCGAGAAATTCCCGCGTAAACACCGAGACCGAGCTGGCCGTGTCGCGCAGCGAAGTATTCAGCCGACTGCCCGCGAGCGTATTCTCGGCTTGGTAACCCACATCGCGACTCGTGTTCACGGTGAAGGGACTCAATTCAACGGCTGCAGTTGCCGCCGCCGCCGGTGTGGCGGGCGGGGTGGCTGGTGAGGTTTGGGCTGACAAGGACGCGACGACGGCGGCCAGGAAAAATCCAATAACGCGGACACGAGAACGGCAGATCAAGGGGGGCATTTCAGTTCGGGTGAGGGTTTCCCAGGTCGAATCCAAAGTGGATTCGACTGCGCCAAAAAAAGACTCATCCCCCGGCGAACGACAAGCGCAAGTTCACTCTTGCGCTGCGGTCTCCCGCCCCCTTCGTGGATCGCTTCCCCACCCGCTCCAGCTTCTATGCCTATGAACCCAAACCCCGCCCGACTGTGGTTGACCGCTTCGCTCGCGATCGCCCTCGCTCCATTCCTCGCCGCGCAACGAGCTCCCGCGAATGCGCCCGCAGCGCCGACCGGGGTCCAGAAAGACGAGCCCATCGTTCTCTCGCCTTTCGAGGTCGGACCCGAGTCCGTGCGCGGCTACCAGTCCACCGCCATTTTGCAGGGAGGCCGCGGCAAGATCGACCTCGCCGATGTCGCCGGGCAGGTGCAGGTCTTCACGAAGGATTTCCTCGATGACATCGGCGCGACGACGACCGACGAGGCGTTTCTTTTCTCCGCGACGACCCAGACCTACTTCGACAACGTCAACGGCAATGGCGATTCGCGTCCCGGTTCCCGCAATACCGCCGACGACTCGGGCAATTCTCGCGGCCTCGGCAACATCGATAAGACGCGTAATTATTTTCGCACCACCATCGAAGCCGACTCCTACAATACCGAGCGATTCTCACTGGTGAGCGGCGCCAATGCGGTTCAATTCGGTCTTGGTGGTTCCGCCGGCACCGCCGAAAGCACCTCTGCGCGCGCGAACCTCACGCGCAACAAACAAAAGCTCTCGCTCCGCGCCGACAGCTACGGCTCCGAACGCACCGTATTCGACATCAGCCAAGTGCTCGTTCCAAAAAAACTCGCGCTACGTCTCGTGACGCTGCGCGAAAACAAAGAGTATTTCATCACTCCCGGCTACGACGACAGCCGCCGCGCTTTCATCACGACAACGTGGCAGCCGTTCAAGAACACCACGGTCCGCGTCGAGGGCGAATATCACCACCGCCGCGACGCCCGCCCCGCGACCACCATGGCGCGTGACAACGGCTACCTGGCGTGGCTCGCCTCCCAGCGCGCCGGCAATCCGCAGACCTATCGCAATTTCGCCGCCACGGCCGCGACCACCGGCCGGCCGGCGGCGCCGAGCTTCGCACTCAGCGACGGCACGACGCGCGCCTATGCCTTCAGTACAAAGTCGCAGCTCTTCGTTTTCCCGCAAAACGGCAGTCCGTCGTTCGTGAATTTCCAGGACGTGCGCAACACCGTCTTCGTCAACATCGCCGACGGCGCCTCCACGTCCGGCAACACCCAGACGCTCATCGATCCGGGCCTCCCGTGGAACACGAACCCCGCGGGCTGGGGGCGCTACAATTTCCGCCGCAGCCGCAACGTCACCGCGACGATTGAGCAGCGCATTGCGCGCACAACGTTTGTCGAGCTCGGCTACTCCTTTGAGTCCTATCGCAATCAGACCACGCAACTCTTCGCCAATAACGCCTACGACATCCTCGTCGACATCAATGCCTTTCTGCCCGACGGCGTGACCGCTAATCCGCTCTACGGCCGACCCTACCTCGAGTCCAATCGCTCCACCGGCCAGGGTAATTGGGCGGACTTCGCTGTCCATCAAGCACGCGCCGTCGGCACCCATGAGCAGGACTTCACGAAGCACGCTGGCTGGACTCGCCACCTCGGCCTGCACCGCCTTGGCGTTTTCGCCAGCTACGAGGATTCCGTTACCTATACGCTCGCTCAGCTCCGCAATCTCATCATCGGCAAGCCCAGTTTCCTGTCTGCCGCTGCGCGCGATAATCCGCTCAGCATCGAGCGCGAGATCAACATGCGCCAATACCTCCCGGTGTTTGGCACCACAAGCGATCCGCGCGCCTACGGCCTCGCCGCCCCGACCGCGTACGGCGATTTGATGGAGACACTTTGGTTCACGACCGCCGCCGGCGAGCGCTTCGGCGTCACGTCGTTTGAGAATCCCGCCGGCGGCGTCGGCACCGCGCCCTCCGCTAATCATCTCCAGCGCGGTTCACTCGCAGGGAGCACCTCCAGCGTGTTTTTCAAGAACCATCTCGTGGCCAACATCGGCGTCCGCTACGACCGCGTGCGCAATTCCAACTTCGGCTCCTTTCAACCCATCCTCACCGAAGGACCGATCACCCCGCAAAATCCCCTCGGTACCGGCTATCGCGCCTACGCCGATTTTCGCGAGAAAGAACCCGCCTCTGTCTGGACGCCCTACCGCTCCGCCACCCGCTGGAATTACGGCTTCATCGTCCGGCCGCCGTGGCTCGAGCGCTGGGTCTCCTTCGGCTACGACTACTCGCGCAATGCCTCGCTCAATGAAGTCGCCGTCGTGCGCGACGTCAACGGCACCGTCGTCGAGCCCAACTACGGCGAGTCCCACGAATACTCTGTGCGCCTCCGCTTCCTCGACGACCGCCTCAATTTCAAGGTCAACTATTTCAATTCCCTCAATCGCAACACCACCCTCGCAGACTCCGGTCTCCGCCAGAATCTGATCAATTTCGAGCAGCAGCTCTCGCTCAACGATCCGACCTACCCAATCAACCCGCTCTTTCTCCCGGCGCGCAACCCGCTCGCCGCCGATTTCCGTCTGCCCGGTGACCGGAGCAGCAAGGGCCTCGAAGTCGAAGTCACCTTCAACCCGACGCGCCACTGGCGGATCTTCATGAACGCCGGCCGCACTGACACCGAAATCGACGACCTCTCCACGCAACCGTGGTACGACTACCTCGACGCCAAACTTGCGACCTGGCGCGCCTACCGCGGCGGCTGGGCCACCGCCGCCTACGACCCGACGCGCACCGTCGAGGCCGCCCACGCGCAACTCATCCAGAGCCCGCTCGATGACATCCAAGCCAGCCTCGGCAACCCCGGCGGAAACTCCCAGACTTGGCGCTCCAACGCCGTCGTCACCCGCAGCTTCACCGAGGGCCGCCTCAAGGGCGCAAGCACGTCTCTAAATTTTCGTTATCGCGCTCCGAGCGTGATCGGCTTCCCCAATAAAATCGACGCCAAGGGCAAGGTCCGCACGGACCGTGACAATCCGTATTACTCCGAGCGTTACATCCTCACCGGCCTGATGGCCAACTACCGCTTCCGCGGCTTCGCGAATTCGTCCTGCCGCGTGCAGCTCAACGTCAACAACGTCTTTAACACCGAGCGCGTCTTCGCCACCCGCACCTTCGCCAACGGCGTCCCCCGCAACTACGGCCGCCAAGCTGGCCGCGAGTTCCTCCTCTCTCTCGACATCGAACGCTGATTTTTCCTTCCATGCATCGCCGCCACTTCCTCGCCTCCACCGCCACCCTCACGTCCCTCGCCGCGCTCGGCCCCCGCTCTTTCGCTGCCGAGGCGATTCCGGCGGCTTCCGAGGAGCTCCTCCGCGAATTCATCCGCGCCAACGACGCCGGCATCCCCGCGCTGCTCGCGAAACAAGAGCGCCGCAGCGGCCATCGTTGGCTCGGCGGCCAGGTCAACGAATACGGACTCCATACCGCGCAAAACACCTCCGGGTTTATCTCCGCCCTAGCGTGCGCTGCCTGCGCACCCGGCTCGAAATATTACAAGTCCACCGATCTCGTGGAGCCGCTGCGTCTCGCCTGCGCCTACATGCTCGCCGCGCAACATCCTGAAGACGGCACCGTCGATTACTTCGCCACGAATTTCCACTCGCCGCCCGACATGGCCTTCATTTTGGAGGTTGTGTGCCCCGCTTGCGTTCTCCTGCGCGCGAGCCCCGTGCCCGCGCTCGCCGCACTGGCCGGCGAACTCGGGACATTCATCACGCGCGGAGCCACTGGCCTCGTGACCGGTGGTGTCCACACACCCAACCACCGCTGGGTTGTGTGCGCCGCTCTCGCGTCCGCCAACGGCCTTTTCCCTAATGCGAGCTACGTCGCGCGCATCGACCAGTGGCTCGCCGAGACCGTCGATCTCGATCCCGACGGCCAATACACCGAAAAAAGCACCACCGTCTACTCGCCGATTGTGAACCGTGCGCTCATCACCGTCGCGCGGCACCTCCAGCGGCCCGCACTACTCGAGTCCGTGCGGCGCAATCTCGAAATGACCATCTTCTACGTGCACCCCGACGGCGAGGTCGTCACCGAGGCTTCGCGCCGCCAAGACCGTTATCAGCGCGGCAGCATGGCCCGCTACTACTACTCGTATCGTACCCTCGCGTTGCACGACAACAACGGCCGATTCGCCGCGATGTGCCGCCAAATCGAACGCACCGCCCGCGCCCAGATCGGCGAACTCGCCGCATTTCTAACCGAACCCGCACTCCTCCGCGCGCTCCCTGCCGACGCTCCGCTGCCCACCGACTACGCGAAACATTTTTCCTACTCCACGCTCGCGCGCATCCGCCGCGGCTCCGCGAGCGCGACGATTCTCGCCAACAACACCACGCTGTTTTCGTTCCGCAAAAACTCCGCCGCCCTCGAGGCCGTGCGTTTTGCGACCGCGTTTTTTGGCAAGGGCCAGTTCACGGCCGACACCCTCGAAGTCCGCGCCGGCAGCTATATTCTCCGCCAGTCCCTCGAGGGTCCCTACTTCCAACCGCTTTCCGCCGCGCAGATCGCCCTTGGCGATCACACCAAAATGGCACCCAACGGCACGCTCGCCACTAATAGCAAGGCCATGCGCCAGCAGAGCAACGTCCAGCGGCTCGAAGCCAGCGTCGAAGTCACCGAAATCTCCGGGAAATTTACCCTCGTGATTTCCCTTACCGGCACGGCCGAGGTCCCCGTCTCCATCGAGCTCGCCTTCCGCCACGGCGGAAAACTCACCGGGGTCGAGCCCGTGCCCCGCGTCACCGACGCCTTTTTCCTCCGCAGCGGCACCGGCAACTACACCGTCGGCGACGATACCATCGCATTCGGCCCCGGCCGTGTCGAACACACGTACGAGCAAGTCCGTGGTGCGCTCCCGAAATGGGATGGCCAGAGCGTTTACCTCACCGGTCTGACTCCGTTTAAGACGACGCTCACGATTTCCTAGTGCGCCCCTGCCTCGGAGCAAATGGCCGCCGGAAATCGTGAATTTGGGCATCGGGGTTCTCGAAATGTGCAGCTACGTCATGAATGGTTTGTTTCCCGGAAATTTCCGGATGCGCGATGCTCGCCGCCCAAATTAAAGATTTCCTGCGCGGCGCGTAACCGCCCCCCCTTTTCGCGCTGAACCATACGCTCGGCTCTGCCGCCGCCGAGCGCATTTTTTGCAAGCTGCCGGGAAATCCTCCTCCGCCCCAATGACCTCCCCACTCCTCCCATGACCCTGTCACATTTTCCGCAAAAAATGCTCGAAACACAGTGTCACGTAATACGTGACACTCCCTCTGAGAAAAAAGAGTTTTTCGGCAGACGAAATAACCGAGTTATCCTCGCGGTCATTGCGGGCCTTTTTATCGCGGTCGCCGCCCGGGCCGCGACTCCGCCGCCAAACATCGTCTACATCCTTGCCGACGACCTCGGCATCGGCGACGTCTCCTGCTACAATCCCCAGAGCGCTTGGCAAACCCCGCACCTCGACCGCCTCGCGCGTGGAGGCCTGCGTTTCACGGACGCCCACTCCGCTTCGTCCCTCTGTACGCCCGCCCGCTACGCGCTCCTCACCGGCCGCTACGCATGGCGTGGACGTCTGAAACAGGGCGTGCTGCAAGGTTACCACCCACCGCTCATCGAGGCGCATCGCCCGACCGTCGCGAGCTTCCTCCGCGAACACGGCTACACCACCGCCGTCTTCGGCAAATGGCACCTTGGCCTCGACTGGACGCGCACCGGCACTCAACTCGAAAACGTCGATTTCGCCCAACCCTTCGCCAACGGCCCACTGGCCTACGGCTTCGACCGCTTCTTCGGCATCAGCGCATCCCTCGACATGCCGCCCTACGTGTGGCTGGCCAACGACCGCGCCACCGCCGTGCCCACGGCCACCATCGCCGACAGCCCCGTCCCCAAACTGTGGCGCGGCGGCCCGATTGGACCCGATTTTAAGATGGAAGACGTGCAGCCCCGTCTCATCGAAAAATCCCTCGCGTTCTTTGCCGAACGAGCCGCCGCCCGCGACGCCAAACCCTTCTTTCTCTACCTCCCACTCGCCGCGCCGCACACGCCGATTCTGCCGACGCGCGAGTTTGAGGGAAAAACGCACACCACGTCCTACGGAGACTTCGTCACCCAAGTGGACGCCGACGTCGGCCGCCTCCTCGCCGCCCTTGAAAAACACGGCTTCGCGAAAAACACTCTCATCATTTTTACGTCGGATAACGGCTTCGCCCCCGCCGCCAACGTCCCTGCCCACGCGAAATTCAATCACGATCCGAGCGCCGGCTATCGTGGATACAAATCCGATCTCTTCGAAGGTGGCCACCGCGTGCCGTTCATCGCGCATTGGCCCGCGATCATCAAAGCCGGCACGACGACGCCCGCCCTCGTCGAGCAACTCGACCTCTTCGCCACCTGCGCTGAAATCCTTAACACCCAGATCGCCGCCACCGCCGCCGAAGACAGCATCAGTTTTCTCCCGCTGCTGCGCGGCGGCGGGGCAATGCCGAGTGGCCCGGGCGTCTCGCCCGTGGTTTCGACCGCCCGCACCGCGCTCATTTGTCACTCTGCCGAGGGTCGTTTCGCGATCCGCGAGGGCCGCTGGAAACTCCTCCTCTGGCCGGGTTCCGGCGGCTGGAGTTCCCCCACGCCGACCCCCAGCCAATGGCTCCAGGCACCGCGTACAGATCTCGCCACCCTCCCGCCGTTCCAACTCTACGATCTCTCCGCCGATCCGGCCGAAACAACCAACGTCGCCAGCACGCATCCCGAAATCGTCCAACGCCTCGGCCGCCTTCTGCGCGCCGACATCGAGCGAGGCCGCAGCACCCCGGGCACCCCACAGCCTGCCAGTGTCGGCACGGACTGGCCGCAGACTGCTTGGGTGACAAATTTCCCGTGAGCCTGCTCAATCACGGACGTCACTTCCCATGGTATCCCCTGCTCCGCACCCTCTACGCCAGTGGGCACAAACGCCCGATGGGCATGAACGAATCGAAAGAGCTACCTCATTTTCCGCTTCCGATAAATCTTCTGCACGGGCTGGCCGCTGTGCCCGCATGACCACGAGCGCACCATTCGCTCCGCCTCATTTTTACACATGAAAACCCCGCTCCTCTGCTTTTTCGCCTCGCTCCTGCTAACGAGCCCGGTCCTCGCCCAGCGTCCGGTGTCGCTCTACCCGGATATCGTGCCGGTGCGCACGCCGGACGATCTGCGGAAAGTCGCCCTCCCGCATACCACCCTCTCGTCCGTGGTCGTCAACGAGGCCGAGGGCTCCGTCCGTATCACCGCCGTGGTGACGCACCCGCCCGCGACCGATCGCGTGACGGTCTGGGTCGCGCTCCCGTTGAAGAACTGGAACGGCCGTTTCATGGGCAACGGGGGTGGCGGCTTTAACGGCGGCAGCGCCAATAGCCTTCGCGGTCCGGTCGCCCAGGGTTTTGCCACCGCCGCGACCGACACCGGTCACGAGGGCGGCAGCGGTGCCTTCGCTCTCAGCGCCAGCGGTCGGCTCAACTGGCAGGAGATCCGCGATAACGCCTACCTCGGCATCCACGAGATGACCGTCGTCGGCAAGGCGCTCGCGACGGCGTTTTACGGCAAGGCGCCGCGCTACTCCTATTTTATCGGCAGCTCCACCGGCGGGCGCCAGGGCTTGATGGAGGCGCAGCGGTATCCTGATGACTATGACGGCATTTTCTCCGGTTGCCCCGCGGTCAATTGGGCCCGCATGGTGCCGGGCAGTTTGTGGGCGCAGGCCGTGATGCAGGAGGCGAACCACTACGTTTCCAAAGCCAAGCTCGACGCTGCCACCACCGCCGCCGTCGCGGCGGGCGATGCCGCCGATGGCGTGACAGACGGCGTGATTGACGATCCGATTCGTGCGACGTGGGATCCGCAGGTGCTGGTCGGAATGAGGGTCGGTGCCGAGACGTTTACCGCCGCCGATGCGGCGGTGCTGCGGCAGATTTGGGACGGTGCGCGGTCGCGCGACGGCCAGCGTCTCTGGCATGGTTACACGCGCGGCACGAACCTCTTCGCCGTCGCGGGCACCGAGGGTACGCCGCTTGCCGGCAAGCCATTCAGTATCGCGTTCGAGTGGGTGAAATTTTTTCTCGCGCAGAACCCAACCTACGACAGCCGCACGTTGAAGCGCGACGAGTTCGAGTTGTTCTTCAGCCAGTCGGCTGAGCAGTTCGGTCCCGTCTTCAGTGCCGACGATCCCGACCTCACTCGCTTCCGCAATCGCGGCGGCAAGCTGATCGTTACGCACGGCCTCGCCGACCAGTTGATCCCGCCGCAAAGTACGATCGAGTATTATGAACGCGTGCAGCAGCGCATGGGTGGCGCGGAGAAGACAGCGGAGTTTGCCCGACTGTTTCTCGTGCCTGGCGTCGATCACGGTTTCCGTGGCGCGGGGCCGACGCCGAGCGGCACGCAGGCCGCGCTCGTTCGCTGGGTCGAGGAGGGCAAGGCACCCGATCAGCTCCTCGGTCAGGTGAAGGACAACGACGGCAAGGTGCTGCGCACGCGCCCTCTTTTCCCCTATCCGCAGTTCGCCAAATACTCCGGGACCGGCAACACCGACGACGCCGCCAACTTCGTCGCCGCCACACCGTCTCGGTAAGTTCAGGAAATATTCCTAATCCTCTTTCATCGCCGGCAGCGTCAGAAAAAACGTCGTGCCCGCACCCGGAGCGCTCTCGACCCGCACCTCGCCACCGTGGGCTTGCATCACATTTTTCACGATCGCCAGCCCGAGTCCTGTTCCTCCCTGCTCGCGCGAGCGCGCCTTGTCCACCCGGTAGAAACGCTCAAACACCCGTTCCTTCGCTTCCATCGGAATGCCCGGACCGTCGTCACGCACGGACAGTTCGATCCGGTCCCCAGCCAGCGCCCTGCCTGCGATCGTAACCCGCCCCTCGGGCCGCCCATACTTGATCGCGTTGTCGATCAGGTTTGAGAGCACCTGGCGCATACGATCGGGATCAGCGCGCGCGAACAGCCCCTCTGGCACCGTATTTTCCAAGGTCACGGCGCGGGCCCGGGCCACGATCCCAAAATCGTCGAGCGAATCCTGGGCCGCCTGCCGCAGCGCGAGCGTCTGAAAATTCAGCGTGACTCGGCCGGAATCCAATCGGGCCAGCAATAACAAGTCATCGATCAGCAGCGTCAACCGATTCGCATGCTTGTCGATAATCTCGAGGAACCGCGTCGCGACCGCCGGATCGCCTTTCGCACCGTCAAGGAGGGTCTCAGCCGCGCTCTTGATCAAGGAGAGCGGTGTGCGCAACTCGTGGCTGACGTTTGCGACGAAATCCTGCCGCACGCCTTCCAGCTCTCTGATCCGCGTCACGTCGTGAAAAACAAGGACCGCCCCGGCTGGCGCGCCGGCCGCATCTCGCAGCGCGACCGCACTGAGATGGAGCACGCGTGGCAACGGACCCTCTAGCCGTACTTCGTGTTCGACGACAGAACCTTCGCCACCCACCCGCGCAGCCAGCGCGGCGACTTCGTGGTGGCGAATAACTTCTAGCAGAGTCCCTCCGACCATCATGCGGGAAAACCCGAATAGCTCCTCTGCGGCCCGGTTGGCCAGCGCGATTCGGCCCCGAGCATCCACGACCACCAAACCTTCGATCATACTGTCCAGCATCGCTTCCAACCGCGCGGTGTGCGCGTGCAAGGCCTCCGCGTGAGTGCCGCGCAGCTCGGTCAAGTGGGCTTGATGACGCTGCTGCGTGGTGCGTAAACGCGTCCAAAGCCGCCAGGCGGCTACGGCGGCTGCGGCGAAAGCCGCCAAGAGAAAAAATTCGCGGATGCTCACGTGGAAAGTATCGGCAACGCAAAAACGCCCGGAGGTCAACGCGCCCAGCCTCAGGTCTTCAAGCGACGACCGCCCGGCGCGTAGTCCCATTCGCGTTCAATCGTCGCCTTGTTTGCCTCGAGGCAGGAGGCTGCTTGCGGGCGATTGGCTGCCAGCTGTCTCCTAAAAAAAAACGGTGGACGTCTCATCTAGAACCCGCGCCGGCGCTCAGTCTTGAGCCAAAAACCGGTAGCCCACGCCGCGAATGGTTTCGAGGAACCGGGCCGTCTCGCCGAGCTTCTCGCGCAGGCGGCGCATGTGCGTGTCCACCGTCCGGCTCTCGATCGGATTGTCGTAACCCCACACATCCTGCAATAAACGGTCCCGCGTCTGCACCCGCCCTCGGCGGCGGGCGAGGAGTTCGAGCAGTTTGAATTCCGTGGCGGTCAGCACGAGCGGTTGGCCCGAAATTGTCACCGCGTGGCGTGGCACATCGATTTCCAGTTCGTCGAAACGCAATTGAGCCACCGGCTCGTCCGAGGCCTTAACCCGGGCCAAGAGTTTCTTAATGCGCAAAACCAATTCCCGCGGACTGAAGGGCTTGGTGACGTAGTCATCAGCGCCCAGTTCTAGCCCGATCACCCGATCCATCTCTGCCGCCTTTGCCGTCAACATAATGATCGGAATCATCGACGTCGCCAAATCGCGCCGGAGAATCTTGCACACCTCGAGGCCGTCCACTTCGGGCAACATGAGGTCGAGCACGATGAGTGCTGGCCGCTCATCCCGTGCCACCGTGATGGCGCGCGCTCCGTCCTTGGCGAAAATCGGCAGGTAGCCGGCCTCCTTCAGTTTGAAGCCGAGCACTTCGAGTGCATCGGGTTCATCGTCAACGACCAGGATTTTCGGTTTCATAATTTTTCTGTCCGGAGTGCCGGATGTCTTTCGCTTCGTAAAGGTAGACGACTTCTTCGGCGATGCTCGTAGCGTGATCGGCAATACGTTCGATCGATTTTGAAATCACCATCAGATTGAGACAACGCGTGATCGTCGGAGGGCTCTCCACCATAAAACTCGAAAGTTCGCGGTGGAGTTGCCGGTTGAGGTCATCAACTTCGTGGTCGCGAGGAATTACTGCCCGCGCCTTTTCCGGATCCCGGCTCACAAACGCGGTGATCGCATCGCGCAACATTTCCAGCGACATGTGGGCCATCCGGGGCAGGTCAATATACGCTTTCAATTGCGGCTCGGAGCCCAGCACCACGGCACGCCGCGCCATGGTGACCGCTTCGTCCCCGACCCGCTCAAGATTTCCCGAGATCTTCATCGCCACGGTAATCAGCCGGAGCTCGGTGGCGAGCGGAGCCTTGGCGAGCAAGTGGAGGGCTGTATCATCGATCTCGATTTCGAATTGGTCGAGGATGTTGTCGTCAGACTGCACTTGGAGGGCGAGCGCATCGTCCCGCTCGACGAGGGCACGCATCGCCCGGGCGACGGCTGATTCCGCATGGCTCGCCATCGCAAGGAGGCTCTCCTTGAGGTGGGTCATTTCTTGGCTGTAGTGGGTCATGCGGGTAAAGAACTTAGCCGAAGCGACCGGAAACATACGCTTCGGTCTGGGCATTGGCAGGCTTGGTAAAGATGTCGCGGGTGTCGGCAAACTCGATGAGTTTACCGAGATAGAAAAATGCGGTTTTATCCGAGCAACGCGCCGCCTGCTGCATGTTGTGCGTCACGATGATGATCGTGAAGCGCGAGCGCAGCTCTTGGATCAGCTCCTCGACTTTGGCCGTCGCCACCGGATCGAGCGCGGAGCAGGGCTCGTCCATCAAGATCACTTCGGGCTCGACGGCGATGGCGCGGGCGATGCACAGGCGTTGTTGTTGACCACCGGACAGTCCCAATCCGCTGGCCCCGAGACGATCCTTCACTTCGTCCCAGAGGGCGGCACCGCGCAGGGACTTCTCCACGATCTCGTCGAGCTTCGCTGAGTCATTCATCCCCTGCAGCCGCAGACCAAAGGTGATGTTCTCGTAGATCGATTTGGGGAAGGGATTCGATTTCTGAAACACCATGCCCACCCGCTTGCGCAGCTCGATCACATCGACGTCGGGCTGGTAGATGTCCACTCCATGGATCTTGATCGTGCCGCGAGCGACGCGCGTGCCGTCGATCAAGTCGTTCATCCGATTCAAGCACCGCAGGAGTGTGGATTTGCCGCAACCGGAAGGACCGATGAACGCGGTGACATTCTTTGCCTCGATCTTGAGGTTGATGTCGTGCAGCGCCTGCGACGTGTTGTAGAAAAAATCCAAGTGGGAAATATCCACGAGGGTTTTACCAATCGGCGCAGTCGAGGCACCGGGGCCGGCGGCCGATGGTACAAACGACGGCATGGGGCGAACGGAGGGTTTTTCCGCCGAGGACTTGGCGGGGGCGGAAGGAGGTGTGTCCATGAGAATGGGGGCGGCGATCACCATTTGTAGCGGCTGCGAAGCTTGTTGCGGAGAATGATCGAACTCGCGGCGATCAATGCCACGACCAAGAGGAAGACAAAGGCCGTGCCGTATTGCACGCGCTCCGTGTATTCGTTCTGCGGAATCTTCGAGCTCACGACGTAAATATGATATGGCAGCGCCATCACGCCCTGAAGAAAGAAGTCGCCCGCTTTATCGACGTCCCACGGCAGCTTGTCGCGCACGACATACGCGGCGGTGAACATGATGGGCGCCGTTTCCCCCGCCACCCGCGCGATACCGAGGATCGAAGAGGTCAGAATTCCCGGCAGCGCATAGGGCACCACATTCAGTCGAATCGTCTGCCACTTCGTCGCCCCGAGTGCGAGGGACCCTTCGCGAAATCCCTTGGGCACCGCCTTCAGGGACTCTTCGCTGGCCGTGATCACCACCGGAAGCACCATAAACGCGAGCGTGAACCAGCCGGCGAGTAGCGAGACATGCCAGCCGAAAGATATCACGAACATGCCAAAACCAAAGAGGCCAAAAACGATCGAGGGCACCCCAGCCAAATTCAAAATAGCGAGCCTCACAAACCGGATAAACATACCGTCCCGCGCGTATTCGTTGAGGTAAATCGCCGCGCACACCCCGAGCACGAGTGCGATGGTCATCGAGCCTATCACCAACAGGACGGTCCCCACGATACAGGGGAAAATCCCGCCGGCCGAGTACACATAACTCTCGGACTTCACCTTGGCGGCCGCCGGATATTTTTCCTTGAAGGCGCGAAACTCACGGTCGCCCATCTCATGTTTTTTTCCCTCGAATTCAAAAATGTAGAGCGATTCGGGCGCCTCCGTGAAAAAGGTCGTGTTAATAAACGGCGCCTCAGCCTTGAACACCGTGCCCGCGCCCTTGAAGAAGATCGTCCCGAACACGCCGAGACCGCACGCGAGCACGAGATAAGTCGCGGCACGAAACACCCAGAACGTCGCTCGTTCCGAGCGGCGGGCGGCGTTGGGTTGGCTCTGAAAAAGATGGGCGGCGGGCGCGCTCATAGTTCAGCCGATGGAAATCCGATACTTGCGGACGATTTTTTGCGCCGCGTAGTTAATGATCAGCGAGAGGACGAACAGCACGAGACCCACCACGAAGAGTGCTCGATAGTGGATACTGCCCCGCACCACCTCACCCATTTCCTGGGCGATGATACCTGTCATGGTGTGCACCGGTTGCGTCACCACCGAAAGGCCGTCCGTAAAATCAGGAATGGCGATCCGGTTGCCTGCACAGAGTAGCACCACCATGGTCTCGCCGACCACTCGTCCCAGACCCAAGAGCACGGCGGAAATAATGCCGGAAAGCGATGCGGGCACGATGATCCTCACGATGGTCTGCAAACGAGAGGCTCCCAGCGCAAATGACGCCTCTTTCAGAGCCCGCGGCACGTTGTTCAGGGCATCTTCGGCGAGCGTGAAAATCGTCGGCACCGCGATGAGCGCGAGCAGACAGCCGGCGGTGAGAATGTTCAACCGCTCGCTGTAGGGGAAGCCCGGCACCCACGACAACCAAGAGAACTGCGAGAGTGCCCGGAGCGCCTGACCGAGGACGGCGATCCCGAAAAACCCCAGTACCACCGAGGGAATCGCCGAGATAAATTCGATACAGGGCTTGATGACGCGTTGTTCCCGCAACGACGCGATTTGGTTGATGTAAATCGCTGCGCCCACGCCCAACGGCACAGCCAAGGTCAAGGCCACGATCGAGACCATCAGCGAGCCAATGAACAGCGGGATCACGCCATACCAATCCTGCCAGAAACTCGCCGTGAGCCACTGCCGGCCAAACACAAATGACGAGACGGTCTTCCACGCGGGAATGGGCAGCGTGTAGTCCCACGTCTCCAAGCTGCGCTCGACGGACGGCAAACGTGCGAGGTAGTCGCGCGTCAATTGTTTCAGTCGCTCCATCCGCGCGACGAGTTCCGGCGTCGGCGGCACGGGCGCTCCTTCCAGACTCGCCGTCAAGGCTCGGCTAAACTCCCGATTGGCCTCCTTAAAAGCCGGCAGCGTCGCTAGCAGCGGTTTCAACTCCGCCGCAAAATCCGTTTCCTCGATTTTGACCGCGGCCGCCTCGGCGGTTTTACCTTCGGCCAGCAACTGCGCACGCTCTTCTTTTTTGTCTCCGGTAACAATGAACTTGGTTTTGATCGCAGTCGCTTGCTCGGTAAGGTCCGACAATAGGCTTCGCACGGGATCGACTGTGCTGGAAAACGTGTCGGAAAATTTGTCAAAGTTCGCGAGCGCCGCGTTGGCCTCGTCGAGCGACAGCTTCCGTCCTTCGGTCAACGCAGTGAGCTGCCGCAGCCGCAAATCGGAAAGGTAGCGGGTGAGGGCGGTGTGATCGTCCACCTCGGTGCGGATGAAATCCACATATTCCAGACCAGCCTGTCGGTAAACCTGCAGACTCTGACGGTTTTGGGCGAAAAAACCTAACCCTTCCTGCATCAGAAAAAAGGTGATGAGGGTCAGCACCACGATAGCCACGACCGCATTGCCCCCGAAAAAGGCCTTGATCGTATCATCCACCGTCAACCCAAGCAGACGCAGTCGCTTCTTTTGGATCGCGAATCCGGCGGGTGCGGCGGGAGCCGCTATGGTGGTTGGCTCGCTCATGCGTTCGCGTACGAAGACGCCGAGGGCGCCACGTTTCGTCAAGCGACGTGCTGTTACAATCCCGTGACGCCTGGGTAAGCTCAACTGCGCCCCGCCCGCCCCGCTTTTCTACACCCGGGCGCTCAACTACTTGCTCAGCGGCCTCGCAAGCATTGCCCCGTGCCACGCACCGTTCGACAGCCCCCGTCATTCACCCTCGGAAAGGCACGCAGGCGTGCCGATTGCCACACCGGCCCCCATCTTTTTTCCGATCACTCCCCCGCCACTGAATCGGCCTGTTTCCCGGCTCGCCTCCTCCTCGGGGCAGACGATCACTCCACCCGCAGAGCTCGCCGTCTAGCTGATCGAGCCGTTTTACGCCGTGCTCAGCACGCGGCTGGCCATGCTGACCCAGCAAATCTATGGCGATCGTCGAAGCCCGCACCGCGCTGCGGAAAGCGACCCGTGAAAAAATCGACACCAGCACCGCTGCCATCGCCCAAAAGATTCAGACAATGATTTGCCGGGTAGCCGCGAGCGCCAGCGAGTAGTAAACCGGCCACCCGTTGGCGCTCGCGGCTACCGAAAAGTCCAGAGTTCAAAGGACGTTGGTATCACCTGACAAAAAAAAGCGCGCCGGAAATCCGGCGCGCTGTGCACTCATCGTTAAAATCAAACCTCAGCGGATCGAGACAAAGCCGATCTTCTCGGCAATCTTCTGACCAGCGTCACTGAGGGTAAATTCGAGAAACTTTGCCGCCTCACCGGAGGCCTCACCGTTGGTGTAGTAGAACGTCGGCCGGGCGTAGGGATAAGACTTGTCCTGCACCGTTTTCTTCGTCGGGAGGATGCCGTCAATGGACACGACTTTGATTCCCTCGGCTTGAATATAGGCGAGCCCCACGTAACCGATGCCCGACGGATTCTTGGCCGTCTCGGCCGCGATCTGCTCATTGCCCGCCATCTTCTGTGAGGACGTGGCGTAGTCGCGTTTGTTCATCGCGAGATCCTTCCAGTCAGAGTAGGTGCCGGACGACGTGTTGCGCGTGTAGATGGAGATCTTGCCGGGCTTACCACCGACCGCGGACCAATCGGTGATGTCACCGGCGAAGATCTGCTCCACCTGTTTCTTCGACAGCTTAGCGATCGGGCTGTTGGCATTCACGACGACGGCCATGCCGTCGTAGGCGACGATGATGGGCTTCAGCGTAACTCCCTTGGCGCTCGCCGCTGACATTTCAGTGGGTTTCGCGCGGCGCGAGCTCATGCCGAGTTGGGCGGTGCCGTCGATCACGGCGGCAATGCCGGTCGTGGATCCTTCAGCGGCGATTTCAAAAGAAACGCCGGGGTGCTTCGCCTTGTATTCTTCAGCGAGCGTTGGGACGAGCTTGGCACCCAAGGTGTCGGACCCCTTGATGACGAGTTTGGTGTCGGCGCGGACGCCGGTGGCGGCGATCGCCGCAACGAGGAGGAGGAGAGCTTTATTCATGGGAAACGGAATTGATTTTTTGGATCTGACTTAGAACTGAAGCTGCATTTGGGAGCGGACGCCAATGACCTTGGCTTCGGCTGGTGCGCCCGTGAGGGTTTCCTTGGTCTTGCCCGAGACGAGACCGAGTTGGAGCTTCAGGTCGTTGCCCCGGAGGTAATAGTTCCCACCGAAATACCACTCTTCGGATTTGTTCATCGTACCACCGTTCGGCGAGGAACGGATCACGTCGGAGAGCGTCACGCCACGACGGTCGGAGTTAAGCCCGGCATAGCGCACGACGAGTTCGATCGTGTCCGTCAGGAGGAGAGACGGCTGAAGATAGAAACCCGTGGGCGTGGCATCGGTCGTGGCATTGAATCCACGATCAACTTTGGCCGTGAGATATTCGCCCATTAAGCTGAAGCGGCCCGCGGTGAGATTGGCGTAGAGCGAATGGATGCGGAGGTTGAAACCTTTGCCGAAGTTGGTCGTGCCCGAGCCGCCCTGGTCGGGCAGATAGCCCGTGCCGGCGCCCACGATCCACGTGCCGTTGTTGGCGAGTTTACCGGTGAAACCGAAATTGGCCCACAGCGCGGGACGATTGGTGGTGTTGTCACCGGTAGCCGAGGCCGCAGTGAAGCTCTCGCCGCGCTCTGGCGTGGTCACCGCGGCGCTGTAAACAATGCCGTTGGTCTGGGAGAGTTCCTTCTTGCCGTCGAGGAAGGCGCCGATGCGGTAGCTCGCGGCACCGAGGCGGCGGCCGTTGTTAGACTCGACGAAGTAGCGCGTGACCGACGAGCGCTCGATCGAGCGGATATCGCCGCTGGAGCCGCGCTCTTCCGCCGCGAGGTTGACCTTGCGCAGGCCGAAATTAAACGCGAGGTCCGGGGTCGGCTTCCACTCGATGATCGCGTCATCGTAGCTGCCGCCGGCAAGATCGTAGGTCATCGTGGCGCCCCAATTGCCGCCGACGCCCGCCTTGAACGTGATATACATGCGGCGGAGAAACGCGTGGTCGGTCGCGACCGGTCCGGCCGCCGTCGAGTTTTTGATGTCCGTGTCGAGGCTAGCGTATTGCACCTGCATGCGCATGCCGACGCTGAGGCGATCGGTCGCTTTACCGCCGCCCACGGCCTTGGCTGGAATGGTGTTTTGATCCCGGACGAGATCAGCACGAAGATCTTCAGCCTCCTGATTGGTAAGAATACCCTTGCGGATGAGCGCATCAAGGAGAGGGCCGCTGTCCTGTGCGAGCACCGCTGAAGCGGACAAGAGCACGCCGCCGATTGCGGCGAGGTATTTAGATTTGAGTTTAGCCATGGTAGGTTGCTTTACGTCGGAGGGTTTTGTGACGTGTTCATCATAGGAGCCAATTGTTACGAACAGATGGCGAAACGGTGACAAATGCGCAAAGAGCGGCCCGTGCTTCGGTGGAAATTCCGCATCACCACGGAAACGAGCAGCCTTCACTGATTCGTCACTCACCCGACGCCGTTTTGTCACTCAAGCGTGGGAACATGTTAGTTTTACCACCATGCACTTCAACGCACTCACCTGCACGCTCGCTCACTCAACAGCGCGACGGCTCCTCGCCGTAGCCGCTCTCGCCCTCCTCGCGGTGGCCCTGCTCTCGTCCACGGCTTTTTCACAAGCTGCTGCGGGTAGCATCACCGGCCGCGTCTCCGACGCCGTCACGGGCAAGTCGCTCCAAGGCGCCGTCGTCAAACTGCTCGGCACCACTGCCGTCGCCTATACCGACGCCGAGGGACGCTTCTCGTTGCCGGGCCTCGCGGCCGGCAGCTACCGGGTGGAAGTAGACTATGTCGGCCTCGACGCTTACACGACCAACGTCGCTGTTTCCGGCGGGCTGACCGCGATCGTGAATGCCCTGTTGGAGAGCAAAGTGATGAAGATGGCGTCATTCACCGTCGCCGAGTCCGTGCGCGGCCAGGCTCTTGCGATCAACCAGCAGAAGACCGCCAGCGGCCTCGTGAACATCGTTTCCTAGGAAACCTTCAGCACCAATCTCGGAGGCAATATTGGTTTCACCCTCCAGCAGCTGCCCGGCCTCAGTGTCGACGAGGGCGAGGACGGCGAGCCATCCGGCGTCAACATCCGCGGTCTCGAAGCCAAATACAATTCGGTGCAGGTCGACGGTAACCGTATGCCGACCTCCGGCAACTCGCGCGCCTTCTCGATCGGCCAGCTCAACGCCGAGAGCGTGAGCAACATCGAGGTCATCAAGGCCGCCACGCCCGACCGCGACGGCGACGCCCTCGGCGGCATCATCAACGTCGTCTCCCGCTCCGCCTTCCAGCGCGAAGGTCGTTCCGTCGAACTGAACCTCGGCGGCCTCTACTACGACATGCGCGAGAAATGGAACTACAACGCCGCGCTCAACTACCTCGACATCTTTTCGGTGGGCGGCGGTCAGAAAAATCTCGGCGTCGGCCTCAATCTCGCTTGGTCCGAAAACTCCCGCGACTACGACAACCTCGACAAGGACTACGCCTACCTCCGCCCCCAGAACGAGCCCGCCCTAGGCCTCACCGCGCCCCTTTACTTCCACACCAACGCGGCCCCGCAGACCAACTACCGCGAGACCAGCTCGCGCAGTGTGAACCTCGCGCTCGACTACCGACTCAGCCCAGCGACCTCCGTCTACCTGCGCCCGTTCTTCCGCCACAACGACACCGACGCCGAGAAACCGCGCGCCCGCTACTACATCAACGCCAACCATAATTTCGCCGCCGCCACCGGCACTAAGACCATCGCCCAAGCCACCTACAACACCGGCCGCAGCCTGCCCACCACGCTCAACGAAATGCGTTACCAAAACGACCTGAGCGAAACCGACAACGAGGTCTACGGCTCCTCTTTCGGCGGCCGCCACGAGATGGATAACACCACCGTGCTGTTCGATCTTTTCCTCTCCAATAACGAATCCAATCGCGACCGTTCCCTCGCCTACGTCATCCGCAACCAGGGTTTCAGTTTCGCGTACGATATGACCAACCGTTCGAACCCGATCTACACGATCCTCAATGGCAAGGATCCTTACGACGTCACCAGCATCAACCGCGGCGATCTCACGCTCAATCCCCGCGACGGCGCCGAAAAAGCGTCCAGCGCGAAAGTCGACGTCGAGCGCAAATTCTCCTCTGACCGGCTGACCGGTTCGTTCAAGGTCGGCGCCAAATTCCGCTCCAACGTCAAGGAGCAGGACCAAGCCTCGATCGTTTACCAGACCGGCACCAACGCGAGCGGCTTCCCCTACGCGAGCCTCCTGCAGCGCACCGACTACAAGACCTTCGGTTCTCTCCCGATCTACCAGTATCCCGATCTGAACAAGGTCGAGGCTCTGCTGCGCTCGAGCCCGAACCTCTTCGTGTCAGCCCCCGCCACCGTGTTGCTCAACGATGTGCTCAACGACTACCGCGCGCAGGAGGACGTCGCCGCCGCTTACGGCATGGGTACGTTCCGCTTCGGCCGTACGACGCTGATCACCGGCCTCCGTGCCGAGCAAAACACCTTCAAAGCGCGCACCTATCGCTACAACAGCAACGCCCCGGCCGCCCCCACCACCGTCAACGCCAAGCGTGATTACACGATGTGGCTCCCGGGGCTCCACCTCCGCCACGAGTTGGGCAAGAACCTCATTCTCCGCGAAAGCTACAACCGCAGCTACAGCCGTCCCGACGTCAACAACCTCGTCGCTGGCCTCAACCTCGACACCAACACCGGCAATATCTCCGGCGGGAACCCGAACCTCGAACCTTCCACCTCGGACAACTACGACGTCCAGCTGGAATACTACACCCCGAAGGGCGGCCTCTACTCGGCCGGCGTCTTCTACAAAAAGCTCAAGGGGTTTTACTATTCGACGACCCTGCGGTTCACCAACACCGACGCCAATGGCTACCCCATTCCCGATGCCAACGGCCCCCGCATTTACTCGTCCACCGATAACGCCCTCGGCGCGCTCAACTACGGCCTCGAGTTGATCGCCCGCCAGAAACTCCTCTTTTTGCCCAAGCCATTCGATGGCCTCGGGGTCTCCCTCTCCGCGACGATCACCAAGAGCGATGGAAAATATCCCGGACGCTTGAGCGAGAATCTCCCCACGTACGGTTTCAGCGATCGCATCTACAACGCCTCCGTCGAATACGCCGGCGGCGGGTTCCGCGGGCGTCTCGCCTACACCTACCGCTCCGATTTCCTCGAAGGCCTCGATGTCGACAACACCTTCGATGACTACTTCGGCGCCTACAAATCCCTCAACTGGGACTCCAGCTACCAAGTCATGAAAAACACGCGAGTGTTCTTCAACGTGAACAACCTTACCAACGAGCCCCAGATTTCCTACCAGGGCTACAAGCACCCCGACAATCCCGAGGACATCACCACCTACGGCTGGCGAGCGACCACCGGCGTCTCAATCCGATTCTGATCCCGCTTCAGGCCGGGCCGGTCCTCGGGGACCGGCCCATTCTTTTGTTCGCAGCTTCCATTGTCGCCACGTCCTTTGCCATGCGCCACCGCCTTCGTGTTTCACTCGCCGCGTTTCTCCTCGTCACCTCGCTGCTGCCCGCTGCCACCACCATTTTGCGCGGTCCCTATCTCCAGCTCGCCACCCCGACGAGCATGGTCGTCCGCTGGCGCACCGACGCCACGGAGGGTTCCCACGTCCGCTATGGGCTAGCGAAGGAAGCGCTCGCCTCCTCGGCCAACGCCTTCGGCATCTCCTCCGAGCACACCGTGCAGCTCTCCGGCCTGCAGCCGGGCACCCGCTACTTCTACTCGGTCGGCGGTGCCCGACAAGACACCGACGGCGACGGCAAGCCGCTCAAATCCCCCGTGTATTCCTTCGTCACACCGCCGCCCACCGGGCCAGCCAGTCCGACGCGTGTTTGGGTGCTCGGCGATCCCGGCACCAAGGGCTCCGGCCAGCTCGCCGTGCGCGACGCCTACCACAAATTCAACGGAGAACGCGCCACCGATCTGTGGCTCATGCTCGGCGACAACGCCTACCCTGATGGCACCGACGCCGATTACCAAAAAGCGCTCTTCGAGGTCTATCCCGAGACGCTCCGCACCTCGCCCCTTTGGCCCGCTCTCGGCAATCACGATGGTCACAGCGCCAATTCCGTCACGCAGTCCGGCGTCTACTATGACATCTTCACGCTGCCCACGCGCGGCCAAGCCGGCGGCATCGCCTCGGGCACCGAGGCGTACTACTCGTTCGACTACGCGAACATTCACTTCGTGTGCCTCGACTCCGAGGACTCGCCGCGCGCGGCCGACGGCGCCATGGCCCAGTGGCTCAAGGCCGATCTCGCGGCGACGACGCGCGACTGGATCATCGCGTTCTTCCATCATCCGACCTACTCGAAGGGCACGCACGATTCCGACCGCGAGGGCCGCCTCGTCGATATGCGGCAAAATTTCCTCCCGATCCTCGAGGCCGGCGGCGTCGACGTGGTGCTCACGGGCCACTCGCACGTCTACGAGCGCTCCTTTTTCGTCGACGGCCACTACGGGAAGAGCGCGGACTTCGATCCTGCCCTCCACGTGAAACAGCCGGGCAACGGCCGTGCTGACGGCGATGGCGTTTATCGCAAACCCCGCGGTCGCGCCCCCCACGCCGGCGAAGTCTCCGTCGTCAGCGGCAGCGCCGGCTCCGCCGGCTCCAAGACCAAACCCCCGGCGCTCGACCACCGTGCGATGTGCGTCTCGTTCAACGAACTCGGCTCCGTCGTTCTCGATATCGACGGCCTCCGCTTAGACCTGACGTTCATCAACGAGCGCGCCGAGAAACGCGACTGGTTCGCCATCGAAAAGAAATAGCTGCCACTGCACCAACACTCTACGCATATGAACCTCTCCCTCTTTCGCTACCTGCGCCTCGCCGGGCTAGCTGGCCTAATCGGTTTGCTCGCTCCGGCGCACGCCCAGTCCGTTGCGACGGCCTCCTTGCGGGGCGTTGTCCTCAACGACGCCACGGGTAATTTCGTCCAAGGCGCCCAACTCTCGCTCGTGGGCACCACGCGCACTGCCATCACTGACAGCCAAGGCAAATTCCTCTTTGGCGCCCTCGCAGCGGGCGACTACCGCCTGCGGGTCGACTCGGCCGGCACCGATGCGAAGGAGTTTCCCGTCACCGTGCTCGCGGGCGTGACTGCGCCGCTCACGCTGCGCCTCGCGTCCGAAATCATCGCCATGGAGAAACTCATGGTCACCGCGCAGGCCGAAGGGCAGTCGCAGGCGCTGAATTTCCAGAAGAACTCCGAGAACATCCGCAAGGTCGCGTCTCTCGATGCGCTCGCCAATTCCCGCCTCGGCGAAGTCGGCGAAGTCCTCCAGTCGATGCCCGGCCTCTACCTCGAAATCAGCACCCACCAGCCCGTGCGCCCCAATATCCGCGGTCTCTCCTCGGAGTTTAACTCGATCACCTTCGACGGCGTGCGTATCGGCAACACCAACAACGACCGGTCCGACGGCGTGAGTGGTTATCCGGCCGAGAGCCTCTCGCGCATCGAGCTCATGAAATCCGTGACGCCCGACATGGAGGGCGACGCGATCGGCGGCAGCATCAACCTCGTCTCCAAGCGCGCCTTCGATCTCTCCGAGCGTCTGTTCAAGTTCAACCTCGGCGGAGCCTACAACAACCAGCAGCAAAACTGGGATAAGCAGCTCAATATCGAATACGCCGACCGCTACGGTCCCGAAGGGCGCCTCGGCGTTTATCAGTCGATCAACCACTATCGTTCCGACCGCGGTTACCACACCTCAAGCATCAGTTACACCGTCGATGCCGCGGATAATTTCAACATCGCCACCTACACCTTGCAGGACCGCATCGAGGACGATTCGTGGAAGCTCAAATACACCGGCAGCGTCGATTACAAACTCAGCGACCGAACCGTTCTCTGGGTGCGCGGCATCTACAGCAACGACTCACGCTCGCTCGAGGATTACATCGCGGTCTACCGCCCCGGCACCCGCACCAACATCACGCCCGACTCCGCCAACTCCCGCAATGGCCGCGTCGACACCAGCCGCTCTTTCCGCGAACCCATTAGCGTCAGCGGCCAGATTGCCGGCGGCATGGAAAATAAGTTCGACCGCTGGACCCTCGACTCGAAGGTCAGCTACAACCGCGCGACCAACCAATACACGCAGACCTTCACGCCCGTCTTCAGCCTCAACGGCGTCGATCTTTCCTACGACCGCACCGTGCGCGAATTCCCCCTCTTCCGCGTGGACAACGCGGTGAACCTCAACGATCCGACGAAATACGTGCACACGAGCGTCGCACGCAATCAGCACCCTTCGCGCGATCAGGAATACACCTTCGATTTCAACGCCCGCCGCGAGCTCGACGAACTGCCTTTCAAGGCGAGCCTCAAGACCGGAGCGCGCGCCAAGCTCCGTAGCTGGGTCTTCGGCGGCGATCCCGCACTCGGCAACTGGACCTACACCGGCCCGCAGTCCGCCGCCGCCATGTCCGAGATCTATGTCAACGACCGCTTCTTCCATGAGGGCGGCAGCCGCGTCGTGTTCCCTGCCGTGCAACCCAACATCGCGAAATTCCTCGAGGCCTTCTACGCGCGGAATTCTGAATACACCCGCAACGACAACACCTCCGCTATCCTCATCGAATCCAACCGCAAGAGTTCCACGGAAGACATCTATGCGACGTATCTGATGGGGAGCGCGACCTTCGGCCGACTCAACGTCGTGACCGGCGCGCGCGCCGAGCGCACCGCCTACACCGGCAAAGCCCGCCAGCTCACCACGCCGCGCGGCATCCTCACGAAATCCACCATCGTGGAAAACTCCACGAGCTACACCAACGTGCTCCCCGGCGTGCACTTCAACTACGGCCTCGCACCCAACGTCGTGCTGCGCCTCTCCGCCAATCGTACCGTCGCCCGTCCCAGTCCCGCGGCCATGCTCCCCACCCGCCGAATCGACGACGACGCGCGCACCATCACCGACGGTAATCCGGATCTGAAGGTCACCACGTCGGATAATTTCGACCTCAGCGCCGAATACTACCTGAAGCCCCTCGGCGTGATCTCCGTCGGTGCGTTTCGCAAATCCATCGCCGGGTTTTATTTTAGCACCGCTTCGACCGTGGTGGATGGCGAATACGCCGGCTATCGCCTCACGCGCCAAGAGATGGGCAAAGGCGGCAAAGTCAGCGGCGTCGAAGTCGAGTGGCAACAGCGTCTCAGTTTCCTGCCAGGCGCGTTCAGCGGCCTCGGCTTCGGCACCAACTATACTTGGCTCAGCTCCGAGGGAAAGTATCCCACGCGCCCCACCGATGCGCTTACGTTCATCGGCACCGCCAAGGTCACGGGAAACTTCAACGTCTCCTACGTCCACCGCGGCCTCGACCTCCGACTCTTTTACAACACCCGGGGCGACTACCTCAGCTCGGTCGGCGCCCGCCGCACGCTGGACGTGTTCGAAAAAGAACGCGCCACCCTCGATTTCTCCGCGAAATACCGATGGAGCAAACGCCTCTCCACCTACGCGAGCGCGAAGAACCTCACCGACGCGCCGAAAATTTCCTTCCAGGGCAATGCCTCGAATCCGAACGCCGTGCGCTACTACGATTTCTCCGTGAACTTCGGCGTCACGCTCGACCTGTGAATCACCTTCGCCTGACGTTCGCCCGCGCCCTGGTCGCCACCCTGTTCGCCCTCGGCGTTTCTCTCCGCGGCGCCTCACTCGATGTGCCGCCGCCCGGCGCCTTCACCATCGTCGTCATCCCCGACACCCAGGGCTACCGCGGTCGCGCCACGAAGAGCACGCCCGAGAGCACCGCTCCGCTGACCAATCCTGTTTTCCAAAACCACACCCGCTGGATCGCGGAAAATATCCGCGCCCAAAACATCGTTTTCGTGAGTCACGTCGGCGACATTGTGGACATCGACAACGCAGAGCAGTGGCAGCTGGCGCGCGAGTGTCTCGACCGCCTGCACGGTGTCGTGCCCTACGGCCTCGTCGTCGGTAATCACGACATGAAGAACAACGGCGACGCCACGCTCTTCCAGCGGTTCTTCCCCGCCGAGCGCTTCCGAGCTTTCCCATGGTATGGCGGTGCCTACACGCACGACCGACCCGACCAGCACGTCTCCGCCAACAATGCCAACAGCTACCAGCTTTTCACCGCGGCCGGGCTCGACTTCGTTCACCTCAACCTCGAGTGCAACGCCCCTGACGATGTGCTCGCGTGGGCCAGTCGCATTCTGACGAAATATGCTGCGCGCCGTGCCCTCGTCAGCACCCACATGGATCTGGGGCCGTTGAATAAGCCGACCGCTGACGACGGTTTTTTCAAAGACCCCAAGGGCCGCATGACTTGGGTCAAGGTCCACGGCAAACGCGGCAACAGCCCCGCGCAAATGTGGGAGAAACTCTACTCGAAGCACGCCAACCTAGCCTTCGTCTTCTCCGGCGACCAGAGCCGCACCACCGCAATGCGCGTCGCCGCGCAGGGCAGCATGGGCAACTTCGTTCACTCACTGCTCTCCGACTACACCTCGTCGGGCCCACTGCGGCTCTATCGTTTCATCCCGGCAGAAAACAAGGTCCGGGTCATTACGTTCGACACGACGAAGCGCCAGCTCGTCGAAAACACGGGCTACGTCGCCGACCCCGCCGAACACCAATTCACCGTGGACTACGCCATGTCCGAACCCGCTTCCCGATCCATCCCATGAAGCGCCTGCCCCACACGCTCCCGTTCCTCACGCTCCTCGCGCTGCCACTCTCGGCGCATGAAGGCCATCCGCACGTTCCGCCCGCACTCTACGCCGACAAACTCGCGTTCGCTCCGCGCCCCCTGCCCGACCGCATCGTCCTCACGTGGCGCGGCGATCCCGCGACGACGCAGGCCGTCACTTGGCGCACGGATACGACGATCACCAGGGCCGTCGCGGAGTTTGCCGTCGCCAACGAAGCGGGCCGCACGCTCAAAGGCGAATCCGTGACCGCGCGCACCGAGCCGCTCACGACCGATCTCAGCGAGGCGCACTACCACTCCGCAGAGTTCACCGGACTCACACCCGAGACGCTCTACGCCTACCGCGTGGGCGACGGTGTGAATTTCAGCGAGTGGTTCCACTTCCGCACGGCGAGTCGCGATGCGAAAAAATTTACGTTCGTCTATTTTGGCGACGCGCAGAACGACGTGCGCACGCATTGGTCGCGCGTCTTCCGCGAGGCGTTTCGTGAGGCTCCGCGCGCGGCCTTCACGCTCCATGCCGGCGATCTCATCAACAACGCGCACCGGGACGGCCAGTGGGGCGAGTGGCACGGCGCGCCCGCGTGGGTCAACGCCACGATCCCTGTCGTGCCCACCCCCGGGAACCACGAGTTTGCCAAGCTCAATGAGAAGGATGCTAAAGCGCCGCCCGCGCTCAGCGTGCAATGGCGGCCGCAGTTCACGTTGCCGGAGCACGGTCCCGCCGAGCTCGCCGAGACCTGCTACTGGTTCGACTATCAGGGCACGCGCATCATCTCGCTCGATTCGAACCGACTGCAAGAGGAGCAGGTCCCGTGGTTGCGCGCGGTATTGGCGAAAAACCCACAGCGGTGGACGGTCCTCACGTTTCACCATCCGATTTTCTCGCCGGCCAACGACCGCGACAACCCCAAGCTCCGTGCGCTCTGGAAGCCGCTCATCGACGAGTTCAAAGTCGATCTCGTGCTCACCGGTCACGACCACACCTACGCGCGCAGCGGCGATATGGCCGGTCGCGCCCGCGTCGGTGCCCTCAACGCCGCGAAGGGCTACAACCAGGTTTACGATCCCGCGATCGGCACCGTCTACGTCGTCTCGGTGAGCGGTCCAAAAATGTATGACCTGATGTCCGACGCGTGGGCCGTGCGCACCGCCGAGGACACGCAGCTTTTCCAGATCATCACGGTGGACGGCGGCGAGCTGCGCTACGAAGCGCGTACCGCGACCAATCGCCTCTACGACGCCTTCACGCTTCGCAAGCGCACCGGTCGCGCGAATGAGCTCCTAGAAAACCTCCCGCTCGAGACGCGTCGCCCGCCGAAAGCTGCCGTCGGCAAAGAGTAACCGATCTCTGGCGGTGCACTGGTTCGGATGAGGCAGGAGCCTGTGTTACGGTCCGGTGACTTTCCTCATCCAGCCGTGACCACGGCTTGACCCATCGTGCGGGCGCACCAAACGAAACCTATGAGATTCGTCCGTCCGCTTTCGTCGCTCCTCGCAGCCGTCCTTCTGAGCGCGGTGCCGCCGGTCGCCGGTGCCAACGCCGGTGCGAGCGCCAGCGCTGGCATCGACACCGCCCGTGCGCTCGCCCACGCCGCCCCCGACGCAACCTTGCGAGAAGAATTGGTCCACGACGTGGCGACATTTTTCGCCCGCCGCGGGGATAGCGCCGGAGCGCGATCCGCTGCGGCCCAACTGCCTCCGGGCCGGCAAGCCCTAGTGCTGCTCGAACTCGCCGCTCATCTGCCCGACCCGCGCAGCAAAGATGCGGAGCAACTCGCCCTCGATGCCCAGACCGCCAAAGCCCTCACCACCGACTGGCGCAAGGCCCGCGTCGCCCGACTCCTTGCGGTGACCTACGCCCGTATCGGTAAGTTCGATGCGGCCGTTGCCCTCGCCCACACGGTGCCGGACACCGAGGAAAAAGCCTCGGCCTTGCAAGCGGTGGTCGCCGAACTCAACCGTGCCGGCGAAATCGCTAAGGCGCGGGAACTGGCCGGAACGATTGAAGAAAATCGCCGCTACGGCACGTATCGTCAGAAAGCCGCCGCGCTCGCGGACACCGCGCGTACCCTCCACGCGCGCGGCAATCCCGAGGAAGCGGCGACGTTGCTCGCCCAAGCCGAACTGCTCCTGCCCAAAAAACCGGGCTGGAGCGACGGAGGTGCTTATCGTGACGTCGCCGTCGCCGCTTACCATTGCGGGCAAAAAGAGAAAGCCGTCGAGCTGCTCACCCGGGCCGAAGCGCTGGCCCAACAGATCGCGGGACCGTGGAAAGTGACTGAACTGACCCGCATCGCGGCGGCGTGGCGCGACTGTGCCGACGTCGCCCGCTCGGCCGCACGCCTTGCAGAGGCGGCCGTCTTCCTTAAAACGCTCCCGCCGCTGGAACGTGCGGAGGAAGCCCTCGCTCTTGCTGAAGGCTGGGCGCTCGCCGGTGAATCGTTCGAGGGGAAAGCCCAAGCCCGCGCGCTCGTGACGGCCGTGCTGGCCGAAGCGGATAGTGCTGGCAGGGCGGATACGTGGCGCAAACCGCGCGTGCGCGCGTTGCTCGCGTTGGCTGAGTTGAGTGGAAAATAGCGTCGAGGAATCGGGCAGCCCACCCCGAGCGGCTACGACAGTGCGTTCAGCTGGGCATTGGCCCCGGCCAAACGTTGCGCGAGGC
>CANIJN010000028.1 GCA_947467625.1 Opitutia bacterium
CATGAAGGCGTCGACGAGTACCTCGATGCCTTTTTCGCGGCACATGCGAGCGAGGTAGCCGATAGTTGGGACGGTAGGTGGCGAGCCGGCGGCGTAGCCATCGAGGGAAATGCCGTTGGGCACGACTTCGATGGTGGTGGGCGCGAGCCCGAGGCGGCGGGCCATGTAGTCGGCGTAACGGTGGCTCGGGGAGATGAGCGCATCGGCTGCGGGGAGATGTTGTTTTAAGGCGGCCCAGCACTGGGCGCGGTAGGGCTCGGGCAGGCCGTCGAGAAACGAATCTTCGCCTTGAAAAAAAACGGCGACGGGCACGCCGAGCCTGCGTTTCAGCTCGGGCGTGAAGCCGACCAGCAAGGCGTTGGAAAGACACACGAGCTCGGGTTGCGCGATGCCGCCGAGCCAGCCGAGGAGTTTGTCGAGCTCTTTGCGCAGCGGGCTGCTGGCGACGTTGAGCATCTCGACGGCCATCGCGCCGTGGGTGCGGGCCGAGGTCATGTGACTGTGGCGGGCGGCCCAGCGCAGGAGGCTGGTGGAATTGAGCAGCCGGTCGAAGGCGGCGGGCGTCTTGCGGAAGAACGGGATTTTCTGCTGAAGGAAGACGTTAATTCCGCCGAAAAAAACGGGGACTTTTTCGGCCCCGGCGAGTGTGGTCTCGTCGAGGGTCAGCGGCAGATACATCGGCGCGATGGTGACGTCGTGACCGGCGCGATGGAGTTCGCGGGCGAGGGCGTTGTCTCGCATGCAGGCGCCACAATAGTAGCTGCCGGTACCGGCGGTGAGGAAAACGATTTTCACGATAGCGGCAGGATTTCGAGAATCCACGCGAGCGGCTCGCCCGATGGTTTCGCGAGGCAATTGAAGCGACCGCAACCCTGGTCGGCCGCCGGAGAAAGCAGTGGAATCGAGGGCAGCAGGGCGGTGGGCACCGTGAAAAAACCGAGCGGGGCGCTGACGAAAGGGATTTCGAACTGGTGCAAAATCGCGCCCAGTGGGGTGCGGCCGGCGGTGAGTTCCGCGCGTTGCGTCGTCGTGAACGCGGCGAGGGCCACGGCGAGTACGCCATATTCCACCACGCGGTCGGTGGCGGTGGTGCGGAGGTAAACTTCGCGCAGATAGTATTCTTCGGTGACCGCAACGTTCAGCACGTCGACGCGGAGTGCGCTGCCGTGAAAGTCGGCGAGCGTGGAGGTCATGTCGCGCCGATGATCGAGCAACCGTCGGGCGACGGCGGGCAGACTCGCGCCGGGGAGAGCGTGGAAGGCGTCGAGCGGGAGCCGGCAAGCATCGCGCATGAAACGCACGAAGGCGGTCGGCAAAGCCTGAATGGCGGGGTGTTCCGTGGCTTCCACGAGCGAAAAACCGAGCGGTCAGACGATCTTGTTCGTGCGGTGCTGCGAGAGAAAAAACTCATGCAGCAGGGTGTCGACGCAAAGGAGGCCGTCGCGGGAAAGGCGGACGTGCGTGGAGTCGACCGTGAGGAAACCCTCGGAGGCCAAGTGGCCGAGCTGGGCGGCAAAACGCTGCGCGAGATCCACGCCAAATTTTTCCGAGAAATAACCGAGGACGACGCGGCCGAGCTTCATCTGGAGGATAAATTCGCGGATCATCAGTTCCTCGCGCGAGGTGCGGAAAGCGCGTTTGATGGGGCGCTGCCCCGCGTTGATCGCGGCGAGGTAGGGTTCGATCTCCGTGACATTTTGGTAGTGGACACCGGCGGCGTGGGAAAACGATGCGACGCCCAAGCCGATCAGGTCGGCCCCGGTCCACAACTCGTCGCGATAGACAAATTTGGTGCGCTGAGGGTTGAGCACCGCGGTGTAGCCGCTGGCGATGGTGTAGCCGGCGCTCTCGAGGGCAGCGAAGGCTTCTTTGACCCAGCGGCGTTTCGTCTGCCAATCGGCCACGGGCGCGACGAGTTTTCCCTCGGCCTTCATCTCTTTGTAGATGGTCGTGTTGTAGGGAATCTCCATCTGGTAAATCGTCACGCTGTCGGGCCGCAGCTTAATCGTCTCCTCGATGTTGCGCTGCCACAGCGCCTCGGTCTCCTCCAACATACCGGCGATCAGATCGATGTTGATCTGGGCGAAATTCTCAGCGCGGGCGCGCTCGTAGGCGGTAAAGACCTCGGCGGAGCGGTGCGCGCGGCCGTTGATTTGGAGTACGTGGTCGTCGAAGTGTTCGACGCCGAGGCTGAGGCGCGTGACGCCGACTTCTTTGATGGCGGTGAGTTTACCGGGATTGAGCGTGCCAGGCTCGGCTTCGAAGGCGACTTCCTCGGCGGCGTCCCACGGGAGGACGGCCTTGAGTTTGTCGGTGAGCTCGTGGAGCTGCTTGGCGGAGAGATAGGAAGGCGTGCCGCCGCCGAAGTAGACGAAGTGCGGTTTGCGGCCTCGGTAGAGTGGGCGCTCGGCGATGGACTTGAGTTCGGTGATCGTGCCTTCGAGGTAGGTCTGGATGTCTTGGGCATTCTTGTCGGTGTAGACGCGGAAGTAGCAGAAATGGCAGCGCTTCCGGCAAAACGGAATGTGGTGATAGAGTCCAAGCTTCGCGCCGGGCGTGGGCTGGGAATCGAGGGCTTTCTCGACCTCGATTTTTTGGTCTTCGGACCAGAACGAGAACGGCGGGTAGTTCGAGATGAAGTAGTTGCCCGCGAGGGTGGAGCTTTTGACCGGGGCAGGAGGACTGGCGGGGGCGGCGTTCATAGGAGGAGCGAGGGCGGTTTGACGCGGGTGAGAGACGAAGGACTCAGGGTTTCGGGAGGGCGCGGGAACGAAGGGCAAAGACCGTGCCTTTTTCGCCACCGACGACCATGTGTTGCCCGCCGAACGAGGGTGAAGCAACCAACGATTCACCGAGGTCGAGTTGCCAGAGTTCGGCGCCATCGGCGAGGTTGGCGGCGTAGAGGCGACCGTCGGCGGAGCCGAAGACGACGCCGTCGGTAAACACGATGGGCGAGCCTTCGACGCGGCCGCCGGTCTTGAAGGTCCACGCCGCTTTGCCAGTGGCGCGGTCGATGGCGTGGAGGTGTTTGTCGCGCGAGCCAATGAGGACGAGGCGGTCGTTAATGGCCGGGGCGCTCATGAAGGGCAGGGCGCGGTCTTCGTAGGTCCAGGCGACTTTGCCGCCGACGACGTCGAAGGCGACGGTCTGATTGGCGTAGTTGCCGCAGAACGCCATGGTCCCGAAGGTGCCGATCGACGCGGGAATTTGCGCATCGGTTTGGATTTTATGAACGAGCTTGCCGTCCTTGAGGTTGACGACGTGGAGCTGGGAGTCGCAGCCGCCGAAGACGAGGAAGCGGCCATCGACGACCGCGGGAGAGCCGTTGATGTAGTCGTCGGTTTTGTAACTCCAGACGAGTTTACCGTCGGCGGCGGCGAGGACGCGCGTCGTGCCATCGTAGCCGTTGAGGAGAATCCAGTCGGCCCCGGGTGTGGCGGAGTCGGCGGGGGCTTTGATCACGACGGCTCCGGCGCTAATTTTATCCTCGCTGGCGAACTGCCATGCTTCCTTGCCGGTGTCGGCGGAGAGCGCGTAGAGGCGACCGTCGTTGGAGGCGAGAAAGACTTTGCCGGCGGCGACGGCGGGGGCGGCAGTGATGGCATCCTTGGTGGGAAATTCCCAGAGCTGCTGGCCGGAGTCGGCGGACAGGCAATGGAGGGTGCCCTTACCGGTGCCGACGTACACCCGACCGCCGACGAGGGAGGCTTCAGCGGTGATCGGGCCCGAGGCGGCGAAGGTCCAGGCGATGACCGGATCGCGCGGCAACGTGGTGGCGACGTTGCCGCTGAGGGACGGGCCGCCGCGGGTCATGGGCCAAGAGATTTCGGGAGCGGCGGGTTTGGACGGAGATTTTTTGGCGAGGTCGGAAGCTGAGCGTTCGCCGCACCCGGTGAATGACAGGATTAACCACAGACCGAAAACGAAGGGTAACCCGCCGCGTGAGCGGCGGGATGGGAGGTGATCCGGCCGCCGAATACTCCCTGCACTCACGCGTAGGGCGACATCAGATGACCGCGGCATGGGGGGGAAACGCACGCTGATAGAGTGAGACGAAGTCGGCGGCGTGCAACGCGCGTGGATTAAATTTTCCGGTCCACTGCCGCGTCGCATCATCGGCGAGCACCGCGAAATCCATCGTCGCGGCATCGAGCGGGGGCAACGCGCTGTGGGCAACGATGTCAGTGACCCAGTCGATCAAGGGGAGCGCAGTCGTGCCGGTGGCGTGGAGGAGTGATTCCAGATGGGCGTAGATGACGGCGGCGGCGGGATCGGTCGCGTTGAACTGCATGACCGCGGGCAGCATGTGGGCGACGGCGTGACCGTGTACGACGCCGTGGCGCGCGGTGAGCGGATTGGCCGAAGCGTGGGCGGCGCCGAGCATGCTATTTTCAATGGCGAGTCCGGCGAACGCGGCGCCGAGGAGCATGTGGCTGCGGTCGGCGTCGGTGGGCTGGCCGGTGACGACGCGGGAGATGGCGGAGGACAAATGGCGAAACGCGGCCTCGGCATACAGCGAAGAGACGGCGTTGCGTTTCGTGCAGACGGCGGATTCGAGGGCGTGTGAGAGCGCGTCGAGGCCGGACAGCGTCGCGGTGGCACGCGGAAGGGTGGCGGTGAGTTCGGGATCGAGGATCGCGATCCGGGGGAGGACTTGGGGGGCGCCGCAGGCCATTTTCTCGTGGGAGCCGTCGCGACTGATGAGCGTGTAGGACTGGGTCTCGCTGCCGGTGCCGGCGGTGGTGGGAATGGCGATGAGTGGTAGCAGCGGCTTCGTAGCTTTGCCGTAGCCGTGGTAATCGTGCATGACGCCCCCGTTGGTGAGGAGAACGTTGGCGGCTTTCGCGGTGTCGAGGCTGCTGCCGCCACCGAGGGCGACGAAACAATCGAACGGTTGCGCGCGAGCGGCGGTGACGCAAGTGGCGGCGTCGGCTTCGGTGGGATTTTCGCGAGATTCGGCGAAGACCGTGACGGGGAGGCCGGCGGAGACGAGGAGGGCGCGGGCACGCTCGACGTAGCCGGCGCGGGCGAGACCGGGATCGGTCACGAGAAATACGGAGGTCCCGCCGACCTCACGCACGCAAGCGGCCAATTCACGCAGCGCCCCGGGACCAAAGACGAGCTTGGGTGCGGGGCGGGAGGCGAATGAGCCGATTGCGGAATCGGAAATCTTGAAATCGGTCATCAGGAATCGGGAGTTTCAGAATTTGAAGATCGCCGATTTTAGATGATCGATAAGGGATTTCACGGTTTCTGGGGTTAGACCGCGACGAGATCTCCCTGGAGAGCGCGGCGGCGGTAGAGGAACTCGAAGAGGTTGCCCTCGTGCGGTTGTTCCCATTGCACGCGCATCGTGGAGTAAGGCCCGAGATTGAGGCGCTCGATGTTGGTGCTCGTCATGAGATCGATGCTCCACGCTTGGTCGCGGGTGAAGGCCGAGACGACGAGCGACTCGCCGATTTGGCCGATCATTTTTGCCTGGGGAACCTGGAGCACGCTCGCGAAGGGGAAGCCATACTCGGTGTTGGCGAGCGGGTGGTTGAGGTCGTCGCAGACGATGAGGGTGGGGCGCAGAAACGTTTGGCCGTGCATTTCGACGAGGCGCGGGCCGTTGCGGTATTTCGCGGTAAGATCGATCGCACCGGGCACGGCGAGAAGTTCGTTGAGACGCTCGTCGATGGCCTTCGCGGATTTCGGATTGGCGAAACTGCAGAGGACGGCGTCGGGGTGATCCCGCGGCAGCGGTTCGATCGCGGCAAGTTTGCGGGCGAGCGCGTTGGCGAGCGTGTCGCGGTTATTACTGATCAGGACGGAGGAGCAGTTGATGCAACTGCGGCCGCCATTTGCGGCGATCGAGTTGACGATGACGTCGAGGTGTTTCGGCCAGTCTGCAGCGAAATCGTCGCCGATGACAATTTTGCTGCGACCGGAACCGTGGACGTTGATGTGGCGGTAGGGCGCGTATTTTTTCAGCGTGGCGTCGCTGCCGAACGCGATGGCTCGGCCGGTGCCGAAGAGGAGGGTGTCGCCGCCGTCGTGAGTGGTCGGATAAAAACCGAAGGCTTCGCGGGGGAAGCCGGCGGCGATCATCGCTTGGATGAGGCGGAAGGGAGTGAGGGGATCTTCGCGGCCGGGTTTCAGCACGACGGGAATTTTCATCACGAGTGCGGGTAGCCAGAGTGAGTTGACGCCGGGGGAATTGCTCGGGAGGAGCACGCCGAGGCTGTTGGTCTCGGCGAAGAAATTTACATCGAGGCCGTTTTGGCGAACGAAGCCGCGGTCGAAGAGCTCGAGGGGCATGCCGCGCGTGAGGCCGGAGATCACGGCGCGGATGTTGGACATCGCGGCGTGGACCTTGCCCATGTTGGAGCGCGCGAGGCTGTGCGGAAGACCGGTGAGTTGCGAAAGGGCGACCGCGTAGTCGTCGGGGCTTTGGAGGCGGTCGTCGTCGCCCCATGGGAGCTTGCCGTGGAGGAAGAGCTCGGCGGCTTTTTCCATGTAGCCGACAAGGGTCTCGCACGGGATCGCGCGCAGGGCTTCGCCGGATTTGGCGAGTTGTTGGAGGTCGCGACGGATGAGGCCGGAATTGGCGACGCTGATTTCGAGCGGCTGGCCGGAGACGTTGAACTGAATTTTGTCGAGACTCCGGTAGGTCTGGCCGAGGCGGAGGACGGGAATGTGGATGGACGAAGTCATGGCGGTGTGGGTCGGTTCGCAGGGTAGGGACCGCTCTCCTAGCGGTCTGCGCGGACGACTCGGAGAGCCGTCCCTACCTTCAATAAACGCCCTCGATAATCGTTTTGGTGAGGGACTGGAAGGGCCGGACGTCGCCGACGCCGTCCCAAGGGAATTCGCTGCACGGGGGGCGGCGGATAGCCTCGTCGCGTTCGAGGAAGCGGGGGACGAAAAACTCCTTCGTCATGGTGGTGAGTTCCACGCGGCCATACTCACCGTAGTTCACGAGCTCGGTCGGATTATCGGGATTGACGATCCGGAGCGTGGCGCGCGGCTGGGGCGCGTAGTAGGTGAGGCTGTAGTTGTCGGCCTTCGTGAGCTTCTTCGAAATCGCGAGACCCATGAGAGTGTTGCCGTAGGTGGGAGCGAAGTTGATTTTGTTTTCCAAGACCTCCTCGACGACGAAGCGGACGTATTGCGGGGTCATTGTGGTGCCGCCGACGAAGACGCCTTTGAGGCCGGCCTTCACGAGCGACATGCGCTCGGCGAGATTTTCGAGGAGGCGCGGGGTCGTGAACATGTTCGTGATCTTGCGGTGGCGCAGGATCGTGGCGGCCTGGTCGATGACGTGCTCCTGATATTTTCGGGCCATGGCCATCTCGCCGGTGCCGATGAGGCGCTTCACGAAGCGCGGGTCGAGGTCCACGAAGTAGCAGGAGTCGCCGCGGTAGTTGGCGAGATGCTCCACGGCGAGGCGCAGACGCCGCGGGCCCGTGGGGCCGACCATGAGCCAATTGCCCTTCGGGAAAAAGTCGGGGCCGTAGTGGTCGCTGTATTCCTCGTAGTCGGTCTTGTAGTCGTCCCAGCCGACGCGTTGTTTGGGCATGCCGGTGGTGCCGCCCGTCTCAAAGACATTGTAGGGGCGCTTGGCGTAGGCCTTGGGGACGAAGCGCTCGGGCTGCTCGGTGCGCAGCACGTCGTCGTCGAAGTGCGAGAATTTCTTCGCGATGTCGGCGAAGCACTTGATTTCCTTGCGCGGATCCCAGCCGGCGGTCTTGGCCCATTTGAGCCAGTAGTCGCAGCCGGTGGCGGGCGAGAAATGCCACGCGATCATTTTGCGCGTCCAGCTGTCGAGGGCGGATTGGGCTTGGGCGGGGGTGAGTGTGCTGCTCATGAGGGCGAAGGGAGTGAAAAGAGGAACGAGGGCGCTGAGAGGAACGAGGGCGCTGAGAGGACGGTGATGGTGTGAGGGCTCTGAAAGTCGGTCTTGGCCCTCTGTAAAAATAATGATGGGAACCAAGGCGGGATCGTAGAGCCGCCGTGCTTGAGATTATTTTGCGATCGCGAAGACGTGGGTGATGGTCGAGACGAAGAGGGTGTCGTTGGCGATGACTGGAGAGCTGTAGATCGGGCTGTAAAACTCGACTTTGCCGAGGACTTTTTTCTCGCGACCGGCGGCGAGGACGATGAGTTCGCCGTCTTCGGTGCCGCAGTAAACTTTACCATCGGCGACGAGGGTGGATGACCAGATGCGGCTGTTGGTGGCATGCATCCAGAGGGTCTTGCCGGTCTTGGCGTCGAAGCAGTGGATGTTGCCGTTGTATTCAGCTTGGAACACAAGATCACCGACCACACTCGGGGTGCAGATGGTGCGGCCGATGGTTCGATTGGTCCAGAGTGCCTTGCCGGTGATGTCACCGCGCATGGTTAGATCGAGGACGCTGAACATGCCGATGCCGTCACCGTGTTCGGGGTCTTGGCCAATGGACATGTAGGCGCGGTTGTCTTTCACGACGACGGTGCAGACGAGTTCGCTGGGGCCGTTGAAGGTGGCGTATTTGATCGGTTGGCCATCCTTGGCGCGATACTCGGGAGGATTCGCGTCGTAACGGAACAGTTCTTTTAGGACGGGGGTGCCATCCTTGTCCTTCACCGGGACAGGATCGAAGCCGTAGCACCAACCGTCGCCGCCGCCCCACACGATCATCGGTTGGCCGTTGACCACCGTGTAAGACGGGGAACTCCAGCTGCAATGGAGCACGCGCTTGGAGACGCCGGAAACTTCTTCGCCGACGACAGCGCCGGTGTTCTTGTCGAGCACGGCAAAGGCCGGGGCAAAGGGCGCAGGAATGTTGAGGTGCGACCAATCGACGCCGTTGGAGGTGGCGATGTAGAGGCGGTCGCCGACGATGAGCGGCGAGCAGCTCGAGATATTGTGGGGGAAAATGCCGAGCTCGGTGCGTACATCGCTCACCCAGAGGATGTCGGCGCTTTTGGGTCCGACTTCGGTGGGTTTGCCATCGTGCAACGAGAATTTACCTTCGTCCATGAAGGGACCTTGATTGCCATCGGACTGGCCCTTGACGTCGAAGCAGACGACCTCGCCGCGATTGGTGACGACGTAGCCGCGGTCGCCTTCGATGGCTGGCGAGGAGCAGATGCCGACGTATTCCCAGTCGCTGACCTTGCCGGAGCCGAGTTTCGGAACGACGAGTTGCCAGAGGAATTCGCCGGTCTTTTCGTCGAAGCACATGAGCACGCCACGATCGCCCGTTTGTTGGGGATCGCGGGGCGTCTCGTTATTGGTGCCGATGTAGACCCGACCGCCGGCGACGACGGGGGTGCCATAGGCTTGGGAGCCGAGCTTCGAGACCCAGCGCACGCTCTTCGTGGTCTTGGGGTCGATGGTCTCGCTCTTGGGGAGGAATTTGCCGGGGGAAATGGCCTCGGGTTCAGGCAGGCCCTTACCGTTGGAGACCATGTTGCGCGTGGGCGAACCGCCCCACATGGGCCAATCGGCTGCGCGAAGCACGGGCGCGGTCAGCAGGGACGCCGCAAACAAAGAGAGAGGAAGACGCAGGTTATTCATTTGCGGTGATGGCGAGGTTATCGATGAAGACGCGTTTTTGGCTTTGCGGAGAGAAGGCATAGACAGCGGGAGCGCCGTGGGTATGGAGTTTGGCTTGATGCACTTCGAGGGTCCATTTCGCGGGCTCGGGTTCGCCGCGCGGCCAGAGTTTGGCGCGGACGAAGCCTCCTTCGCCGGTCTTGTCTTGGTCGACACGAGTTTTCAGGTGGTACCACGTGTTGGCGGTCGCCTCGAAGGGCACCGAGGCGGTGAAGCGTTCGGCGGTGCTCGTGACTTCCAAGATGCGGTTGTTGGCGGCCATGTTGAAAAGGTAACGTTGGTTAACAAGACCTACGTTCGACATCATTCGGCGGTTGCCGTCGGTCATCACGTCGGCCTCGATCGTGTAGTTCTTCATATCGGGGCCACCGATGAAATTCATGGTGCGCATGAACAGAAGTGAATCGAGACGATTGCCGGCGAACTTATTGCCGTCCTTTTCGAAGACGTGCCACTTCAGGCGGGCGCCGAGCCACGGCAAGGGCGGGAATCCCACGTCGGTGCCTTCGTTATTTTTCTGGCCGAGCGGGAGGGCTTCAAATGTCTCCTTGTGCCCGTAGCCGGCAACGACGCGACCGCGGGAGACGCCCGCGAAGGTCTGCCACTTGGCTTGGATGGCGCCGGCGGAAAGTTTCGCGCTGGGCCCGGCTTTCACGGTGTTGGCGACCAGCTCGGCATCGACCTCTGATTTTACGAGGGCGGTGGGTGGGATGAACTTGGCGAAGGTCGCTTCGCTCGTCACGTCCTTCACTCGGCGGCCGGTGGCATCGAGGCCCCAGACCTTAAACGCCTGGGACTGGCCGGCGTAGAGGGCGAATTCCGCCGGTACCACTTGCAGGGCGGCGATCGGTGCGGTGGAGAGGGCTGAGGGTGCCGGTGCAGGAAGCGCGGCTGGGATGATCGGCGCGGACGATTTTGGGCCGAAGCAGTGGAGGCCGTCCTTGGTGAAATAGAGGATTGAATCGCCGTAGAAAGCGGGTGAGCCGAGGCAGGTCGTGCCGGTTTCCATTTTGTTGTTTGAAACGATGACGGGTTTGTCCCCCTTGACCTCGATCACGAAGAAGCGCGCCTCGTGCATCGGGACGTAGAAGCGGCCATCGGCATAGGCGGGTGAAGCGTGGACTTGGTCGGCGCCGAGCTTTTCGGCGAAGAGGGTGTGGCCCGTGGCGGCATCGGCGCACTGAAACAGGCCGGTCGAGCCGGTCGAATAGACCCGACCGTCGACGAGGAGTGGGGAGCTGGTGAAGGCGCTGAACTCATCGTTGCGCCAGAGTTCGGCTTCTTTACCGAGGATCACGGGCTTCGGGCCGGTGGGATACTCGGTGGGAATCTTGAGGGCGACGAGGCGACCTTGCGTGGACGAGTCGATGTTTTCTTTGCCGTGGATGGCGATGAGTTTGCCGGGACCGGCGAGGAGGACGTCGGAGTTGAGGCCGCCGTTCGAGAACTTGAAGCGCCAGACGGGTTCGCCGGTGCGGGCGTTGACGCAGGCGACGTGGCCGCAGCCGGTGCCGACATAGAAGACGCGATGGCCGCCGAGATCGCCGAAGACTGGCGCGCCCATGGGATTGTCAACCGGGTCGGTGCCCGGCGTGCTGGACCAGACGAGCACGCCGGTGCGTTTTTCGAACGCGTAGTAGCGGTTGCGGGCCGGGCCGTCCGCTCCCCAGTTGGCGGTGATGGCTTTCGCGTACAAGAAATCCCCATCCGTGACGAGCGATCCGGTGCGGCTGTTAGGAAACGTGAGGCGGCCGAATTCCTCCATCATCGAGCGCTGCCAGATGATTTTTCCATCGCGCGTGAAGGCCGTGATGACCCCGCACGTTGATTCGCAGTAGATATTGCCGGTCTCGGCGTCGATGTAGGGAGCGCCAATGGCGTAGCGGTTGTAAACGGTGTCGCTCAGGAAGTCTTTAAATTGGTGCTCCCAGAGCTTCGCGCCGGTCGTCACCTCGAGGCAAACGATGGCCTCGATGACATCCCCGCCTCCCTCGCCGTAGTAACACATTGCATACACGCGTCCGTCGGCGATGACGGGCGTGCCCGCGCCGTGGGCCTTAAACGTCCAGCGATGGGTCGGCCCGCCGAGGGTGAGGTCAGTCACCAGTTTTTGTTTGGCGGGGGAGATGCCGTTGTGGTCCGGCCCACGCCAGTTAAGCCACCCGGAGGCCGCGTGCACGCTGCACACGGTGAGGCCAAAAGAACAGACGAGGGCGAGGGGGAGGAGGCGGGCGGTGATTCTCATGGAACGTAGACGATTGGGATGGAGCGATACGGACAAGCGGACAGACGGACAGACGGACGAGACGGGCTGGCGTTACTAAAGGGAGGCTGATCCGTGACTCAATAGACGAAAGAGAGTTGGATGCCGACGCGGCGCGGGGCACCGGGGCTGCCGGCGAAAATCTCGGGATTTATAAACCGGTAGTGGTCTTGGTCGAAGAGATTTTGTCCGTAAACGGCTACGGTGTAGTGGTCGAAACGGTAGCGGAGCTGAGCATTGACGAGGCCGTAAGCGCGTTGGGCAAATGTAGCGGTGTTGCGCTCATCGTAGTAAGTCTTGCCGACTGCGGCGTAGCTCGCATTGGCGGACCAGCCTTGGCCAAAATCGACGGTCACGCCCGTGCGCAGGGTGTAGGTAGGGATGAAGGGCACGTACTTGCCATCGACGCGGGTGCCGGCGGCGTCGCGGTGGTCGTCGAAGGTCGCGCTCGTATAGCCGGCTTGAAAATCCCACCAGACTTTTTCGACAGGACTCCACATAAACTTCGCTTCGAAACCGCGGGCGATGACTTTGGCCGCGTTGACCACGACGAAATCGGTGGAGTTGGGGACGGTCCGTTCGAATTGGTCGTTATCGATGGCATTCCAGAAGGCGAGGACGCTGCCGCCGAAGCGGCCCTTGGGTGGGCCGAAGGTGACGCCGGCTTCGGTGGCCCAGATTTGTTCGCCGTCAAAGCGGGCGAGCAGGGGATTGCCGGTGAAGCCGCTGTAGCCCTCGGGTTTGTGAGCGATGGACGTTTTGGCCTGGAGGTTGAGGGACGAGGAGACGGAGTGCACGACGGCGGCCGACGCGGAGAGCGTGTTGTCGCTTTGGGAGCGGGCGAGGCGCGGGTCCTGCGGGGAGGGAAAGCCGAGACTGTTCGACGCGACTTTGGTGCGGTCGAGGTCGGACGCGGAGTGCTCGAGGCGGGCACCGAATTTGAGCGTCGTCTTGGGGGCCAGCGGTTGATCGAGGTTGGCGTAGGCGGCGAGCGTTTTCTGGCCGATGGCGAAGACGGAGCGTTCGGTTTGCACGAAATTCGGCGGCACGTAGGCGCTCGGTGGGACGACGAAGACGCGCTTGGCATCGCCATTGATCGCGGAGTCGGAGTGGAAGGCTCCGGCGCGCCACTGGGTGCGCTGGGCGCCGGGGGTCGACTCGAACCGGATTTCCTGCGTCGTGAATTTCTCACTCTGCGTCACGTTGGACGAGGCGAGGGGGAGGGGAGATAGATCGAGGTCGTTGATGGAGGGATCGAGGTCCCAGTCTTGGCTGGATGTCGTCACCGCCATGGTGCCCCACGCGAAGGTTTTCTTGGCCTGAAGTGAAAGCTGAATACGCTCCACCTTAGTTGCACCGTTGGTATCGGATGCGACCTTGAACGGATCGGGACTGAAAAGGGAGGTCAGACGCGTGGCGTCGTCACTGGTTTTTTCCATCGTGAGACCGAAGCGGACCTGGAGTTGGTCGGCAGCTTTCCAATACAGTGCGCCGCGACCGGCGACGGAGCGGCGGTCATCCGCGCTACGGTTCTTAAAGGTGTTGGTGATGTAGCCCTCGTGTTCGGATAAGCCGACGCTGGCGCTGTAGCCGACTTTGTCGTTGAGCGGACCGTCGAAGGAAGCTTGGAGGGCAGAGTATTTATAGGAGCCGTAGTCGAGGAGGACGTTGCCCTGGTGAGTCGCGCCGGGGGTGCGGGTCTTGATATCGATGACGCCGCCGGGGGCGTTGCGACCGTAGTCGGTGCCTTGGGCGCCGGCCTTGACGGTGAAGCTCTCGATATTGAGCAGTGAACTGGGGTAGGAGGAGACGGAGCCGCTGGGCACATCGTCGATCACGAGGCCGATGGCTGGGGAGGAGAAGAAAATGGAATTGGTCACGCCGCGGAGGGAGATGACGTCGCCGAAGCCGCGGGTGTCGCTGTTACTCGTGCCGAGATTCGGGGCGAGGCCGGCCATGTCCTGGAGTTGCGCCACCCCGTGCTGTTCGAGGAGGTATTGGTTAAGTACCGACTGGGAATTCTGAATCCGCAGGCCATCAACGCCGAATTCGGCGGCGACGTTGAAGGGCGCCATTTGGGTGGTTTGACCTTCCGCCGCGACGATGCGGATTCCGGTGATTTCAGTGGCGGCCGTGATGAGCGCGAGAGCGCAAATAGGGCGAATGTTTCGCGTGGTAATCTTCATTATGGCTTAAAGGTGTGTGGTCGGGGGGGGCTCCGAGGAAGACCTCGTAATGCTGACACGACGCTCTTTCCCTGTCTGAAAGTGCGATACTCCGTCCAGTTTTTTCGTCGTGATGAGGTGATTTAGTAGCGAGGCGAGCAGCGCCCGCGGCCAGCCCGGCGTTTGGGAATGGTTTGCTCGTCATCGACGGGGAGCATCGGCGCGCGGATCAACTGGCTCGGGGGGCGCAGCAGACCATTTCCTGCAGGTAGCGGGGGCGGGCGAGATACTGGCGTTCATCGAGGGTGAAGTGCTCGTGAAAACGGAGGCCACCCTTGGCGGGGTCGGTGGAAAGGTTGGGTTGCACGTGGTCACCTAGGGGAAGGTCACGCCGCCGGCCTTGCGTGTGAGGGGGAGCGACCCGGCGATGAAACGGCGGGATAGTGGGTGCGGTCGAGAACCGCCGTGGGGAGGGTGATCGCGTCGTCGGCTTGGTCGCACTGCCGGCACGCCCTCGTGAAGACGTCGGAATCGCCGAGCGACGAGACCACCGCGCTGGACCTCTTTCCTTTCGGGTCTGGCGTTGCGGGGGCGGGCTGTGACAGCGCTGCGTCCCAAGGGCACCGGGCGTCATTGCTTGGTGGCCGACCTTGGTTGGGGTGGGTGGGTTTAGCCATTGGCTTTCGGGAATCCGGAATTTTCAATGATTGCCCTTATTTCCGCGGAGAAATTCCGTGTTCACTCATGCTCACTGTCATCTTTCAGTTTATCCGTTGGGTCTTCGAGAAGTTCGCCGTGGGCGTGCTAATCGTGGGCCTGGGCTTTGCGTCCTGTGGGCTGTGGCTCTTCTTGAAGGACAACGTGGACTTCGAACAGTGGCGCCAGGACGCGGTCCGTGCGATCACGGGTGAGCGGTCGAAGGTGAAGAGTGCGTTGGACGATGTGCATAAACGGATGGATCGCATTTCCGTTGAAATCACGGCCGAGCAGGAGCGCGGGAAGCAGGCGGACAAGATTATCGCCACCCTCAGGGACTTGGAGAGCACCTGGGACAAGCTGACGGGTAACTCGGAGCAACAGAAAGCCAATGCGGAACGTATCCTGAGTCTCGCGACACTACGACTAACGGTAACGGCCAAGGTCGCGGCGCTCCAGCGGGATTTTACGCGGACTACGTGGGAGCGGGATGGACTGGAGATCGCGCTGGGTAAGATCGATCAGAAACTGACTGCGGCGCAGGAGCAGCAGTCGAAGGTGCTGCATTACGCTGAACGCGCGTGGAACCATGAAGTCGGATGGGCGCCGATCCGCATGGCGATCAAAGGATGGGTCGTGGTGGCGTTGGGGCTCTACTTCCTCGGCCCAACGGCGGGGAGAATCTGGCTGTATTATTTTCTCGCGCCGTGGATTGCGCGCGGGCGTCCGGTGCGGCTGGAGGAGCGGCTCGCGGTGCTGCCGGAGGTGAGCGCAAGCCAAGTCTCGGCGACGGTGATGCTGCGGACCGGCGAACGGCTGTGGGTGAAGGAGCGGTTCCTCCAGTCTTCGGATGAGGGGCTGAAACGGCGAGGTCGGACCATGCTGGACTGGACGATCCCATTCACCTGTGTCGCGACGGGGTTGGTGGAGCTGATTGAGCTGAGCCATCGCGGGGGGAGCGGGGAGGCGCAGCTCACGCTATCCCACCAAGGCAATGCCCTCAGCGAGCTCGCGGTGATCACGTTGGCCGAAGGATCCTCGCTCGTGCTGCGGCCGAGTTTCCTCGCGGGGGTCGTGACGAACGAGGGCCAGCGGCTGAAAATCCGCCGCCGCTGGCAGCTCTTTCGGTGGCAGGCCTGGGTGACGCTGCAGTTTCGATTCTTTGAGTTTGTGGGACCCTGCCAGCTCGTGGTGGCGGGTAGCCGTGGCGTGAGGGTGGAGCAATTATTGGCGCGCGACGGAGGGGCGGTGGCGGCGCGGCGGACGAATCAGGACGCGACCATGGGCTTTACGCCTCAGCTCGATTATCGGCCGGTGCGCGCGGAGACGTTTTGGAGCTACTACCGAGGGATGAATCCGCTCTTTGACGATCTGTTTGCGGGCCAAGGGATTTTTATTTGCCAGCAAGTCGCCGGCTCCGGTGAGGCGCAGCAGGCGCGGAAATTTTGGGCGGGTGTGTGGGGTGGGGTGCTGAAAGTGTTTGGGCTGTGACCATGGAAAATATCGGAATTCTTTTCGACTGGGATGGGGTGATTATCGACTCGTCGCGGCAGCATGAAGCGAGTTGGGCGCGGCTGGCCCGCGAGGAAGGGCGCGTGCTGCCGGAGGGGCATTTCAAGACCGGTTTCGGCAAGAAGAACGAATGGATCATTCCGCAGCTCTTGAATTGGGCGAGTGAGCCGGCGGAGGTGCGGCGGCTCTCGCTGCGCAAGGAGGCGGCGTATCGCGAGATCGTGGTGGAAAGCGGATTGAACGCGTTGCCCGGGGTGCGGGTATTCTTGGAGCGTCTGCGGGATGCTGGCGTGCCGACCTGCATCGGGTCTTCGACGCATCGCGAGAATATCACGACGCTCTTGGGCGTGCTCGGGTTCGAGGGATTGTTCGGCGGCATGGTGACGTCCGAGGATGTGGCGCACGGCAAACCGCATCCGGATGTATTTCTCAAAGCGGCCGCGAAGACGGGCGTCGCGCCCGAGTGGTGCGTCGTTTTCGAGGATGCATTCGCGGGGATTGAAGCGGGGCATGCGGGCGGGATGAAAGTGGTCGGGGTGGCGACGACGCACCCGGAGACGGAACTTACCGGTAAAGTGCACCGGGTGGTGCACCGACTGGATGAGCTGACGGTTGCGGATTTGCGGGCGCTGGTTTTCGGTTGAGCGATGCGTTTCAAGCTCGTCTCCGATTACCAGCCGAAGGGCGATCAACCGTTGGCGATTGCACAGCTCGTGGCCTCGGTGAATGCGGGGAACAAGCACCAGACCCTCTTGGGAGTCACGGGGTCGGGGAAGACGTTCACGATGGCGAACGTGATCGCGCAGACGCAGCGGCCGACGCTGATTCTCTCGCACAACAAGACGCTCGCGGCGCAGCTCTACTCGGAGTTTAAAAATTTCTTTCCCGAGAACGCGGTAGAGTACTTTGTCAGCTTCTACGATTTCTACCAACCGGAGGCCTACATTCCGTCGAGCGATACGTTCATCGAAAAGGATTCGTCGATCAACGAGGAGATTGAACGGATGCGGATCGCGGCTTCGAGTTCGCTGGTGTCGCGGAGGGACGTGATCGTGGTCGCCAGCGTGTCGTGTATCTACGGACTAGGTTCGCCGGAAGAATTTTCCGAGATGCGCATTCCGTTGCGGCGCGGCGCGTCGTTGGGGCGACAGAAATTCTTGGAGAAGCTCGTCGATAATATCTATGAGCGAAACGACTACGAGTTGAAGCCCGGGCGGTTTCGGGTGCGGGGAGACACTGTGGACGTGATGCCGGCGTATCTGGAGCACGGGCTGCGTGTGGAATTTTTTGGGGATGACGTCGAAGGGTTGAGCGAGTTCGATCCCCTGACCGGCGAAGTGCTCCGCACGCTCGACCAGTTCGATCTCTACCCGGCGAACCAATATGTGACGAGCCGTGGGAAACTGGAGCCGGCGATTCACGCCATTCGGGCGGAGCTTGATGAGCGCGTGGCGTTCTTCGAGAAGAACGGCCAATACTTGGAAGCGCAGCGGGTGCGCATGAGGACGAATTACGATTTGGAGATGCTGCAGGAAATGGGCTTCTGCAACGGCATTGAAAATTACTCGCGACATCTCACGGCGCGAAAGGCGGGGGAGCGGCCATTCTGTCTGATCGATTTTTTTCCGAAAGATTTTCTCCTGATGGTGGACGAGAGCCACGTGACCGTTCCGCAGATCGGCGGGATGTTCAACGGGGACAAAGCGCGCAAGACGACGTTGGTGAATTTTGGGTTCCGGCTGCCCTCGGCGTTGGACAACCGGCCGCAGAGCTTTGCGGAGTTTGAGCAGGTGACGGGGCAGACGCTCTATGTCTCGGCGACCCCGGCGGAGTTTGAACTTAAGAAATCGACGGTCATCGCCGAACAACTCATCCGGCCCACGGGATTGATTGATCCGGAGATTGTGCTGCGGCCGACGAAGAACCAAGTGGAGCATCTCATCGGCGAGATCAAAGCGGCCACGGCGTTGGGGCAGCGCGTGCTCGTGACGACGTTGACGAAACGCCTGTCGGAAGATCTCACGAGTTATTTCCGAGAGGCGAAGATCCGGGTGGAGTATTTGCACTCGGATATCGATGCGATCGAACGGGTCGAGATTCTGCGCAATCTGCGATTGGGGAATTTTGATGTGCTCGTCGGAATCAATCTCCTGCGCGAAGGGCTCGATCTGCCCGAGGTGGCACTGGTGGCGATCCTCGATGCGGACAAGGAAGGTTTTCTGCGCAGTGAAACGAGCCTCATCCAGACGGCGGGCCGGGCGGCGCGGCACATCGAAGGGCGGGTGATTTTCTACGCAGACAAAGAGACCGATTCGATCAAGCGCACGATGGCGACCGTGAAGTATCGCCGGGAAAAACAGATCGCCTACAACACGGAGCACGGCATCACGCCGCGGAGCGTGATGCGCACGGCGCAGACGAGCCTGCGCGTTTACGATGGTTCCGGCGTGCGACCGGAGGATGAGCCGATGGTGGCGGAAAGTGCCGACGAGGTCGCGGCGGTCATCGCGGAGTTGGAGTTGGATATGCAGGAGGCCGCGGGGCGGTTGGAGTTCGAACGCGCGGCCCTGTTGCGGGATCAGGTGAATGCGCTGAAGAGCGGGGATTACCGGAAGGTGGCGCAGGCATCGTCCAAAGAATATCCGAAGTCCAAGGCGGGGGCGGGCGGGACGAAGGGGCGGAAGTCGCGTCGGTGAGGCTGTGGGCTGCGGCACGGCAGAGCGGCGGGGCAGAGCAAGGTTGCCTCGAGTGACATCGAAGCAGGGGTTCTGGAACCGTCTGTTGACTGGAAGCGCCCTGCACGTTCCACGATTGCGACCTCAGCGATCCTCGCCCTCGGATAGTTGGCTTCCCGCCGGCAAGGCCATTTCTTATCCCAATGTCTCGTGATATTTGGACGATCGTCGAAACCCCGCTCGCTCACGCTCGCAGCTACCGGCGGTCAAAAACGCACATGACGTGGGTATGACCTGCGAGCTCCGCTCAAACGGATGAACGACCCCGTGTAGCGCCGGGCCTCGTCCCGAAAATCTTGGTGGACGAGGCTGCTGACTGGGTGAGGGACGTTGCCGCAAACGAGTATTCCCTCCGGAGTTGGCAGGAGCGGGCGCGGATGCATCCGTCTTTCCTAACGAGGTGTGGTGGCGGAAACGGAGCGTTCGGGGAGGCGCATGTCGTGAAGAGATCGACGCGACGAAACTAGGCTCGGGTTACCCGTGGATTTTTTGCCGGGAGGCTTTGAGGACTCCGATGTGGGTGAGGTTGCGGTAACGCTCTGCGAAATCGAGTCCGTAGCCGACGACGAACTTGTCGGGAATTTCGAAACCGACGAGATCGGCCTCGAAGGGGATCTGACGGCGGCCTTTTTTGTCGAGCAATACACACACCCGGAGACTGGCGGGACTCATGCCGCGCACCATACCAGCGATGAGTGAAAGGGTTTTTCCGGTATCCAGAATATCGTCGACAATCAGAACGTGGCGGTCGGTCACATCGAGGGTGAGGCCGTGGACCAGTTTCGGCGCGCTGTGGGACTCGGTGGCGCTGCCGTAACTGGTGGTGCGGATGCAGTCGAGCCGGATGGCATTATCGACTTCGCGGAGCAGGTCGGCGGTGAAGAGGATGGCCCCGTTCATGATCGCGACGACGGTGATTTCTTCGTTGCCGTAGATGCGCTTGAGCTCGCGACCGAGGGATTTTACGCGGCGGCTGATTTGCGCCTTGGTCACAAGAACGCTCTCGAGATCAGGGTGCATGGAAGGCTTTTTTTTCGCGGGCATGGAGGCGGATGTTGAGAGTGGAGCGCTGAGCGAGGAGAGTGAGGGAGGAAAGCGTGGAGAGGCAGGGTGGAGTGGGGCGAGGCAAAGTTGCGGGGCGGCCTGGGGTAATTCTTTTGACAGGGCCGGAGGCTGGACCTTGCTTCAACGGGCGGTTTCCGCAGGCATGATTTCAATTCGTATTCAGAAGCTGACGAAGCGTTTTGGTCTGGTCACAGCCTTGCACGATCTTGATCTGGCGATTGAGCCGGGTGAGCTTTTTTTCCTGCTGGGTCCGAGTGGTTGCGGAAAAACCACCCTGCTGCGGAGCTTGGCGGGTTTTTATATTCCGGAGGAGGGGACTATTTTTTTTGGCGCAGACGATGTAACGCGATTGGCACCGCACAAACGGAATACGGGAATGATGTTTCAGGGCTACGCCCTCTGGCCGCACCTGACGGTGGCGGAGAACGTGGCGTTCGGCCTCGAGGAGAGAAAAGTCGTACGGGATGAGGTGAAACGGCGCGTGGGAGAGGCGTTGGAGTCGGTGCGGATGGGTTCCTATGCGGAGCGCAAACCCAACCAGCTCTCCGGCGGTCAGCAGCAGCGGGTGGCGTTGGCGCGGGCGCTGGTGGTCCGGCCGCGGTGTCTGCTTCTCGATGAGCCGCTGTCAAATTTGGACGCAAAGCTGCGGTTGGAAATGCGCACGGAAATCAGGAGGGTGTGCAAGGAGTTCGCGTTGACCGCGGTGTATGTGACCCATGACCAGAAGGAGGCGCTGTCGGTCTCGGATCGCATGGCGATTCTCGACGGGGGACGCATCCGACAAGTGGGTACGGCGCGGGAGGTTTACCGTCGGCCGACGTGCAAGCTAGTCGCGAATTTCATCGGGGAGACTGATTTTATGGAGGGGCAAGTCGTTGGCGCCGACCGTGGCGGTGTCGTGGTGGAGACGGCTTTAGGGCGATTTCACGGCGTACTGGGTAACTTGACGCGGGTTCCGAGTGTGGGTGCGAAGGTCACGCTGTCCGTGCGACCGGAGTGTTGGACGCTGAGTCGCGAGGCTCCGGAGCGCAACGGTGTGAAAGGCCGGATCGGCGCGTGTGTTTACCTAGGGGAAACAGCGCAGTATGATTTTTGTACGGGTGAGCAGACGTTGAGAATTATCGAGCTGAATCCACGCTTCCTCGACCAAGCGGGGCGCGGTGAACTTTTTGCGAGTGCGGCGCCGGAAGACGTCGTGGTTTTGACGGAATGAGCGAAGTGCGATGTTAAAGCCGCTCTGCATCCTCGCGGCGTTGGTGGCGACGGTAGCTTTGCCGTTCGCATTGCGGCCGGAGCGCCGGGTGCTCGGTGGAGCGGACGACACGGTGGTCATCATTACTCCTCACAACGAGGCTACTCGTCAGGAGTTCGGTCGAGGTTTTCAGGCCTGGTATCGGGCGAGGACGGATCGAAGTGTCACGGTGGATTGGAGAGTGGTGGGCGGGACGAGCGAGATTACGCGAGTCATCGAAGGGGCCTATAATGCGGCGTTTGAGCGGCACTGGACTGCCAAGGCAGGGAGGACGTGGAGTGCGGAGATTCAGGCTGGCTTTGTGAATCCGAAGCTTCCGGTCGACGCGCCGGAGGTGGTGCGAGCAGCACGGGCGGAATTTCTGGCTTCTGCGGTGAGTGGTGGCATCGACGTTTTTTTTGGAGGAGGCAGCTACGATTTTATGCGGCATGCGCAGGCAGGAAGGATTGTGCCCGCCCGTGTGAGGACGACGCATCCCGAGTGGTTTTCCGATGCGGTGATACCGCGGACCTTTGCCGGGGAGCAGTATTGGGATGACGCCGGGTGTTGGGTCGGAACCGTGCTGAGCAGTTACGGGATTCTCTACAACGTCGATGCGCTGGGGCGGTTGGGCCTGAAGCCACCGGAGACGTGGCAAGAACTCGGTGATCGACCTTACATGGGGCAGTTGGCGCTGTGTGATCCGACGAAGAGCAGTTCGATGGCGAAGGCGTTTGAGAACATCGTGCAGCAGGAGATTTGGCGGACCACCGGTGGAGCGAGTGAGGAGGCAAAGCGGCACGCGATTCGGAGTGGTTGGGCGGCGGGTTTGAATACGTTGCAGCGGCTCGCGGCGAATGCGCGTTATTTTACGGACTCGTCGCAGAAGCCGCCGATCGATGTGGGGCAGGGCGACTGTGCGGCGGGTATCTGTATCGATTTCTACGGTCGCGCCCAGGCGGAAGCGGTGGCGGTCCGGGGCGTGGCGCGGCTTGGTTTCGTGACTCCGCGAGGAGGCACGGTGAATTCGGTCGATCCTATCGCGCTCTTGCGCGGCGCGCCGCACCGCGAAGCAGCGGAGTTGTTCATTGAATACACGCTGACGCCCGCTGCGCAAAAACTTTGGAATTTTAAGCCGGGCACGCCGGGTGGGCCGACGCAGTTTGCACTGCGACGATTGCCTGTACGCCGCGATTTCTACGATCAGGGAGAGTGGAAACCGCTGCGCAGCGACCCGGAAGCTGCACCGTATTCGGATCCCGCTCCGCTCGTGTATCGGCCGGAGTGGACGGCGCACTTGATTCGCGAATTGGCGTTTGTGGTGCGGGTGATGTGCCTCGATAGCCATGCGGAACTGAAGGCGGCGATGCGGACGATCAACGAACTGGGGCCACAGGACCGACCACGGCGCGATGCGGCGATGGCGAAGCTTTTAGACGTGGGCGTGGTCGATTACGAAAACGTCAACGGGCGGATTCGCCAGACGCTCAACGCAAGGAACAAGGTTGATGAAGTGCGTCTCGCGACCGAGTTGGGCGAGCTGTTTCGACGGCAATATCGCGAAGCCGATCGGATCGCGCGCGGCGAAAATTAATCAGAGCGCGATGGGCGCGCGTGAGGAAACGTAGGGTCACGTTTCTCTTCGGGGCGGTCGGGCGACGTTAGCCAGGCCGGGGTCGCGGTGCGGTGCGTGCACGGAGGCGTCGCAGAGTGAGCTGCAGGCGTTGCACGCGGAGGTCGGCGTGGAGCGCCGAGACGTCGCGGAGCGCGGGGTGGTCGGAAAGTGATGTCGCCGGCGTGGTGGGATTCGTGCGACACGAGGAGCGCGAGGACGCGCCGGCGAGCCTACCAAGACGCGGGCCGGTCAGAGGCGGGCGAAGGCGGCGGCGAAGGCGGGCTGGTCGTGGGCCTTGAAGAATGCAGTGCCGGCCACGAAGGTGTCCGCGCCGGCGGCGTGGCAGTTGGCACCGGTGGCGAGGTCAACCCCGCCGTCCACTTCGAGGCGAAAGGCGAGCGAGCGTTCGCGGCGCCACGTAGCGAGTTGCGTGAGCTTGGACAGCATGTCGCGGCGGAAGGGCTGGCCACCGAAGCCGGGCTGGACGGTCATGACGAGGATGAGGTCGACTTGGGCGAGGAACGGTTCAACGGCGCTGACGGGCGTGCCGGGGTTGAGCACGAGGCCGTTGAGGCAACCGAGGGAACGGATGCGGGCGAGGGTGGCGGCGTGATCGAAAGCCGGTTCGATGTGAATGCTGATGAGATTGGCGCCGGCCTGCGCAAAGGCTTCGATGTAGTACTGTGGAGCGGACAGCATGAGATGGGTGTCGAAGAAAAGTTTCGAGCCCGCCCGGCGGAGGGCGGCAAGGGTCTCGGGGCCGAAGGTGAGGTTGGGGACGAAGTGTCCATCCATGATATCGCAGTGCAGCCAGGTGAGGCCCAGGTCGGCAACGAGGCGGGCGCTGGCGGCGAGATTGGCGTGGTCGCCGGCGAGGAGGGATGGTGCGAGGATCGGGGCGTGCGGCGGGGACATGGCGATGCAGAGAGTGCGGGCAGCGCGTGGAAAATCTCAACCTTGGACTGAGTGATGGTGGCTGCGATTCATCACTCTTATCACGAAGCGGGCTGCGCGGAAGCGAGTCATCCCGCTACGCGGAAGCGCAGAAGGGATCGGTTCTCCTCACCACACGTCGAGGGCGGCGTGGGTAACTTTGGTGGCGAGGGACTCGGCGAGCAGCGGCAGCGTTTGATATTCGCTTTGCAGCTGGCCGCTGTCGGTGAAGACCTCGCGGTGGACTTCGATGGGGCGGTTCTCGAAGAGAATTTTGTGGCCGCGTTGGTCGCGGAGGGTCGCCGCGGTGGTGAGCGTGACGTTAAATTTTCGAGCCAGACCGGTGTCGCCTTCGCGGACGGTCAAGATATCTCGGCGGTAAGAGGTGATGGTAATCGCCAGGGTGGCGTCGGCGGCCTCGGGGGAATTGACGAGGCTGATGCGGGCGTCACGTGCGAAGGCCTCGCGGAGCTGGGTCGAGAGCAAGGCGCGGGCTTGCGGGACAAGCGTTTTATTTTCAACGGGCTCAATGTAGAGCGTGCTGAACGTGAGCTTGCCGGGTGTGCCGGTACCGAGTTGGTAGTGCGAGCAGCCCGGGCCGGAGAGAAGGGCGAGGAGGAGACAGAGTACGGAGAACAGAGGACGGAGGACGTACATGGACTGGATTCTTCGGCTGCGCTCAGAATGACAAAAGCGGGCGGGCCGCCAGGGCTCTCGAATAAAGCGACCCGGGCGGTCGCGCACCCCTCAAAACTGCCAGAAGCGCTTTTTCTTGGGCGCGTCGCCTTCGGCTTTGCCCTCAGGGGAGACTTTCTTGCCGGAAGCTTTGGACTCGACGTCGACGAGGCGGAGCTTCGCGCGGGCCGCGATGGGCGACTCGGGATAAGAGGTGATCGCTTCGTTGTAGAAGACTTTCGCGGCGGTGTAATTACTGCGCTTGTAGAAATAGAAGTCGCCGATCTTCATTTTGCTCTCGGCAAGCATGTTTTTCATGCGATCGAGGCCCTTTTCAGCGGCGGCGACGCCGGTGTCTGAGGGGAAGAGCAGCATGAAATCGGTGAAGTAGGTGATGGATTCCTTCGTGGCGGCTTGGTCGTAGTAGGGGCCGTCGACGAGGGTGGCGTGGGTTTGGCCGAGTTTGAGGTAAGCGTCCGGCGCGAGGAGATTCTGCGGGTAATTATTGATCATCCGGTCGAGTGCATCGATGGCGTTTTCGACTTGATCCAATTTTTGGTGGCCCCGCGCGATGTTCATTAAGGAGAGTGGCGCGTAGTCGCTGTAGGGTGCGTTAACCAAGATAGTTTCGAAAAACTCGATGCCCTTTTCGCGGGACTTAAAGCCGGGGAGGAGTCCCCAGAGCATCCGACCGCGAGCGCCGTCGAGGACGGCGCTGGCAATGCGATATTGTTCTCCGATGATTTCGTTGAAGCGTTTAGTGTTGGGATAGCGTCCGACGACGCCCTGAAAATCCTCGAAGGCTTTTTGGTAGTCTTTTCCGGCGAGCCGAAGCCGGGCGGAGCGATAGAGGGCCTCCGGAGCGTAGATGGAATTGGGGTATTTCTTCGCGACGGTGGCGTAGGCGCGCAGAGCGGAGCGCGTGGAACCTTGCTCCTCTTTGGTCCGGGCGCTGTTCATGACGTCGAGCGCCTTGCTACCTTCGGCGCCGGCGAGACCCGAGAGGGCACCGCCTTCAACCCGCCAACCGGTTGCCGACGTCCAGACAAGATCGGCACGGCCGACGGCGGACAGAAGGCAGAAAACAGAGGAGACGAGGCAGAGGAAGCGCAGGGCGCGGACGGAAGGGAGACGCATCGAGAAAATTGGTTACCAGCGAATCAGGGCGCTTCCGTAGGTCAAGCCCGCCCCAAATGCGACGAGGAGCGTGAGGTCGCCGGATTTAATGCGGCCGGTGCGACGGGCTTCGTCGAGGGCCAAGGGGATCGAGGCGGCGGAGGTGTTGCCGTAGCGGTCGACGTTCACGAAGAAACGCTCCATGGGGAGTTCGAGGTATTCGGAAAGGGCTTCGATGATGCGGAGGTTGGCCTGATGGGGAATCACGAGCGAAATCTGATCAGCGCGCAAGTGATGTTGTTCCAAGATATCACGCGCCGCTTCATCCATGACGCGAACGGCCAGTTTGAACACTTCCTTGCCCTTCATCTTGAGGAAGTGTTCGCCGGCCGCGATGGAGGCCGCCGTGGCCGGGGCGTTGCTGCCGCCACCGGGGATGCAGAGGAGGTCCACACTATCGCCCAGCGCACCGAGCTTGGTGCCAATGAGGCCTTGGCCGGAGACGGGTGATTTTCCGACGACCACGGCCCCGGCCCCGTCGCCAAAAAGGACGCAGGTGGTGCGGTCCTTCCAGTCGACGATGGTGGAGAGTTTTTCGACGCCGATGACCAACGCGTGCCGGTAGCGGCCGGAACTGAGCATGGCGCACGCGGTGTCGAGGGCGTAGAGGAAACCGGTGCAGGCGGCGTTGAGATCGAAGCACGCGGCGGTGGTCGGCACCTGGAGTTTTTGTTGAATAATGCACGCGGTGGCGGGCATCGGCATGTCCGGTGTGATCGTGGCGACGATCAGGAGGTCGATATCGGCGGGTTTCAGGCCGGCGTCGTCGAGCGCGCGGCGGGCAGCCTGAACGCCCATGTCGGATGTGGCTTCACCTGGGGCGGCGATCCGGCGCTCGCGAATCCCGCAGCGGGTGTGAATCCACTCGTCGGAGGTGTCTACGGTCTTCGCGAGTTCAGCATTACTGAGGATCCGGTCTGGGGCGTAAGAACCGGTGCCGAGGATAACGGTGGAAAGGGGAGACATGCCGAGGTAAGCTTCAGAGGGAGGGGAGGGGCGCAACCAAAAGCAGATTGGCGCGGGCGACGTCCTCTTCAATCTGATGATTGAGGTCGGCTTTGATAATTTCGTTGGCGGCCCGGATAGCGTTCTTGATCGCGTAGCGGGTGGAGGAGCCGTGGGCTTTCAGGATGTGGCCGTTCAGGCCCAGCAGGGGTGCTCCGCCGTAACGCTCGGGATTGATGCGTTCTTTTAGGGCGTTGAACGCGCCTTTGGAGAGCAGGGCGCCGGCCGCGCGCATGGGGTTGGCCTGAAGCTCTTGCTTGAGCGTACTTGAGAAAAACTTCACGAGCGACTCCCAGCTCTTGAGCATGATGTTGCCGACGAAGCCATCGCACACGACGACGTCGACATGTTCGGCGAAAACGTGGAAGCCCTCGATGGGGCCGGCGTAATTGACGACGTCACCGACGCGGCGGAGTAGGTCGTGGGTTTCGGTGATGAGGGCGTTGCCCTTACCCTCTTCGGTGCCGATGGTCATCAGGCCGACCCGAGGAGATTTGATGCCGAGCATTACGCGGCAATAGTGGCTGCCCATAATCGCGTTGTGGACGAGGTGTTCCGCCTTGGCTTCGGGATTGGCGCCGGCGTCGATCAGGACGAAGTGCCCGCCCTGACGAGGGCAGATCGCGGCCAAAGCGGGACGGGTGACGCCCTCCATCGTGCGAAGTCGCAGCGTGCCGCCGGCCATGAGAGCTCCGGTGTTGCCACAGCTGACGACGACACCGGCTTCGCGGTTTTTCACGAGCTCAATGGCGCGGACCATCGAGGAGTCTTTCTTTTTCTTCAGCGCGTTGAGGGGCTTGTCGTCCATTGTCACGACTTCGGAAGCGTGAAAAACGGAAAGCCTGTGCTCACCTGCGAGACCGGCGAGCGCGATGAGCGGATTGAGCTCGGCCTCGTGGCCGACGAGCGTGATCGAGTTGAGCGCCGGAAACTGATGCAGCGCCAACCTTACAGCCGCAACCACTTCGGCCGGGCCGAGGTCCCCGCCCATGGCGTCGACTGCAATGCGCCCGCTGGCGCCGGACGGAGTAACCATCGCGGGGATGGCGGATGAAAACTAAGCGGACGAGGTCAGACCTCGACGTTGAGGACCTGGCGTCCGCGATACATCCCGTTCTTGGGGTTCACACGATGGGAGCGGAAGAGGGTGCCATCAGTCGGGTCCTTCGCAAACTCGGGAGCGATGAAAGCGTTGGCGGCGCGACGGTTAGCGCTGCGGCGTTTGGATTGTTTGCGTTTCGGATTGGCCATGGGAAGGAGTTAATTTGAGTGCGTGGGCTGCCTGAACAGCACCCGCAGTATTTGAGAAAAGGTGGGATTAAAGAGCGGGCGAATGGCGCGTCAAGCGCGATCATCGCCTCAGCTCAGAGGTAAAACACGACAGCGAGCACGGCGGCGAGGGCGAGACGATAATAGGCGAAGGCCGCGAGGCCGTGGCGAGTGAGCCATTGGACGAGAAAGCGCACGCAGACGGCGGCCGTGATGGCGGCGACGGCGGCGCCCAGTAAAATGGGGAACCAGCCGAACACTTGGATCATGGCGGCCCCGCTCTTATAGCTCTTGAACATCGTGGCGCCGCTCAAGGTGAGGAAGCCGAGCAAGAAGCTGAATTCGGCAGCGCGGCGCGGATCGAGGCCGGCAAAATATCCGCCGACGATCGTCGTCATCGAACGACTGGTGCCGGGCCACATCGCGACACATTGGAGGGCACCCATACCGGCGGCACCGCGCGGCGTGAGATCCGCGAAGTCGGAGCGAGCGGGTGTGAGCACGGCACGACGACGGCGCCAGAATTCAGCGTAGAGCATGAGAAAGGCGCCGGCGATTTGGGCGATAATGACGGCGCCGACTGAGAAAAGGTGATCGTTGATCCAATCGTGTGCCAGCAGCCCGAGCACGACGGTGGGGATGAAGGCGATGAGGATATGGAAGAGGAGACGAAGTCCGGCGGGGTCGCGGCCGAGCAGTCCCAGCAGCATCGACATGAGCGGGGTCCAATAGAGCACTGCGACGGCGGCGATCGCACCGAACTGGATGACGACGGTGTAGGTGTCGGCGGCGAGTTTGAGCGTGAGCGGCACGCCCTCGGGGTGCTGGGGTGAGGGTTTTTTATACCAGAGAGGCTGACCGTCGCGAGAGGTGAGGGGCTTGGTGGATTCGAGGTGGAGCAGGCGCGTCGTGATGATGAGGTGGCCGGTGGAGGAGACGGGCAAAAATTCGGTGACGCCTTCGACCACACCCAAAATGACGGCATCGATGACGTTCAACTCGGCGATGGGGGCGGGGGCGGAGACCGGAGCGAGGGCGGGCGATTTTGATTGGCCCGAGGCGAACGGCACAAGGGTGAGGACGAGGAGAAAAATGGCTTTTCGCACGGGGCGTTGGTTTCAGTTTCGGAGAAGTGCTGCAAATTTATTTGCGGAGTGCCGTCGCCCCGCCTCACTCAGCGCGCATGTCCACACTTGCCGACCTAACGACCCAACTTACCGGCGGCGCTCACCTAGGATCGACGGACGTGGAAGCGGCGGCCGCGGCCCTCGCTTCGACCGAGGCACCCGATGAGGTGAAGGCTGCTTTTCTAGTGGCGTTGGCGGCCAAGGGTGAAACGGCGGGGGAAGTCGCGGCATTTGCGACGGCGTTTCGCGCGCGGGCGATCAATCCGGGCGTCGAGGCTTGGGCGGACCGGGCGATCGACATCGTGGGCACGGGTGGGGATCACGCCGGTGGTTTTAATATTTCCAGCTTGGTCGTGCTGACGCTGGCGAGTGCGGGTGTGACGGTGATGAAGCACGGCAATCGCGGGATCACCTCGAAGTGTGGCAGCGCGGATCTGTTGGCGGCGTTGGGTGTAAATCTCGAAGCGCCACCCGAGCAATTGCGGCGGGCGTTGGACGAGCTGGGGTTCGTTTTTTTCTTCGCGCCGGCGTATCACCCGACGTTCAAAAACATTGGGCCTGTGCGCAAGATGCTGGCGGCGCGCGGGCAGCGTACAGTATTCAATATTCTTGGACCGCTGATTAACCCGGGGCGACCGGCGCACGTGTTACTCGGAGTGTATGCCGAGCCGTGGGTGGCGAAGCTGGCAGCGGCCCTCGACTCGCTCGGGGCGCAGGCGGGGCTGGTGGCGCACGGCGTGATCGGGCCGGGCCACGGTATCGACGAACTGACGACGGCGACGGCGAACCGCGTGCAGGGGTGCGGACGTTTGCGTGAAGTGAGCGGGGTCTGGCGGGCTGAGGAGCATGGGCTCGCGACGTCTCCGTTTTCGGAACTCCAAGGCGGCGATTTGGCGGAGAACATGGCGATCGTTGAGGCATTGCTCGCGGGGCGTGGGGCGAGGGGATTAGTGGATACGATCGCGCTGAACGTCGCGGTGGCGCTGTGGATTGTCGGTCGGGTCGCGACTGTGCGCGAGGGTATTGAACCGGCGCGCGAGCTTCTGCTTGGGGGCGCGGTACGGAAGAAAATTATGGCGACGCGGCAATTTTATCTTTCATGAGCCGGAAATATTTTGGCACCGACGGCGTGCGCGGACTGTATGGTGGGCCCGTGATCAACGAGGAATTTGCGGCGCGCCTCGCGTACGCGGCGGCCATTTGGGCGCGCGGAGTGTCGGGTGGTGGGGTAGTGACGGTCTTGATCGGGCGCGATACGCGCGGGTCCGGCCTGGCGCTGGAGGCGGCGGTGGCGCGCGGGTTGCGGGCGGGTGGGGCGGAGCCGATTTCGCTCGGGGTCTTGCCGACGCCGGCGGTGGCGCGGGCGGTGCGCGAGTCCGCGGCGCGGCTAGGGGTGGTGATCACGGCCTCGCACAATCCGGCGGCGGACAATGGCATTAAATTTTTCGGCGCGAGCGGCGTGAAATTGACCGACGAGGAAGAGGCGATCATCGAGAGCTACCTCGGCGCGCCCATCCCGGAGGGGGCAGGTGAAGCGGTGGCAGAAAACCGGGCGGTGGCGGGCTACATTGTAGCGGCGCAGGCATTACTGCCGGTGGGTGCGCTCGCGGGATGGCGGGTGGTTCTGGATACGGCGCATGGTGCGACGTGCGGGACCAGCCCGGTGGTGTTGCGGGGATTAGGTGCGGAGGTGATTGGAATCGGCGACGCGCCGGATGGGACGAACATCAATGCCGGTGTGGGCAGCGAACATCCGGTACCGCTCGCTGAAAAAGTGCGCGTGACGGGTGCCCGGTTGGGCATCGCGCATGATGGCGACGGGGATCGGTGCGTGTTGTGTGATGAGCGCGGAGACGTGCTGGATGGCGACGAGATTTTGACGATCCTTGCAACGCACGCGCTGTCGTTCGGGCGGTTGGCGAAGAACACGCTCGTCGTGACGGTGCAGAGCAATCTCGGGGTCGATGCGGCGCTGATGGCGGCGGGTGGTCGGGTGGTGCGCACGTTGGTGGGCGACCGCTACGTGATTGCGCGGATGGTGGCCGAAGGGGCGACGCTCGGAGGCGAGTCCAGCGGACATATCATCTGCGCAAACGTTTCGCCGACGGGGGATGGTCTGGTGGCGGCCTTGATGGTCATCGAAGTGATGTTGGCGACCGGCCAACCGCTGTCGGCATTGCGGCGGGTGATGAATAAATTTCCTCAGCGGACGGCGGCGCTCGCGGTGAAGGAGAAGCCGCCGCTGGAGTCGCTGCCGGCGGTGATGACGGCGATCGCTGCGCTCGAGGCCGAACTCGGTTCGCTAGGGCGGGTGCTGGTGCGTTACTCTGGGACGGAGGCGAAACTGCGATTGCTCGTCGAGGGGCCGACCGATGCTGTGGTCCGCGGTGGTTTGGCGCGGATCGAGGCGGCGGTGCGGAGCGAGCTGACGGTGCTGTAACGATTCTGCGCGGGTGCGTCCGCGGCGACAGAGTCTGGCGTTGACCGCGACGAATGAGGCGACTTCGCTGCGCTTCCTTATGCCCGAAGTTTCCGTCACCTCGCTCGACCCCCGCCACCAAAAGTTGATCGAAAATGCCCGTGTCGCGATCGATCGCGGCAATCTCGACTACACGCTCGAGGTCACCGCGCAGGTGTTGAAGGTGGCTCCGGGCTGCCTGCAGGTGCGTAAACTCCAGCGCGTTGCCCAGCTTAAACAGGTCAAAGGCAAGGGTGGTTTCCTATCGAAAACACTGAGCGGAATTTCCAGTGCGCCGTTTATGTTCGGTGGCGGGAAGAAGGATCCCGCGAAACAGCTGGAATCTGCGGAAGGTTTGCTCGCCAAGGATCCGCACAATGTCGCGGCGCTCAGAATGCTGGCGGAGGCGGCGGGCGGGTTGGGTTTGCTTGAAACGGTGGCCTTTGCGCTCGACGCGGTGCGCGAGTTGGAGCCGGGCAATCGCGCCAATCTCATCGCGCTGGGCGAAGCGTGGCTGGCGGCGGGAAAACCCGCGGAGGCGCTGAAGGTCGCGGATGAAATTTTGGTGGCGAAGCCGATGGACGCCGATGCGCAAACGCTGATGCGCAAGGCGTCGATCGCTCAAACGATGACGAAGGGAAATTGGGAGGGGCAGGGTTCTTTCCGCGACAAACTCAAGGACGAGGCTCAGGCCGTCATGCTCGAACAAGCGGCGAAGGTGGTCGCTTCCGGCGACATGACGCACCGTTTGCTGGACGAGGCGCTCGCGCTCGTCGCGAAGGAGCCGGCCAATCTCAACCACTACCGAACGATTGCGCAGGCCTATCAAAAGCTCGGCAATGTGGAGGAAACGCTGGCGTGGGTACGTAAGGCGCGCCAAGTGCCGGGCGGCGGCGCGGACTCTTCACTGGAGAAGCAGGAGACCGAACTCGCGACGGCGGTCATTGAGAAACACTTGAAAGCGGCGGAAGCCGCGTTGGCGGCGGCACCGCATGACCCGGCGGCGAAAGCCAAGATGGACTCGGCGCGCGCGGAACTCGCGGACTTCAAGCTCACCGAGTCGAAGCGTTACGTGGAGCGTTACCCGAATGACCACGAGGCGCGTTACAAGCTCGGCGGGTTGCTGTTGGAACTGGGACAGACGGACAGCGCGATCGGCCAATTTCAACAGGCACAGAAAGGGCCGCAGGTGCGCGTCGCATCGTTGGTCGGTCTCGGGCGGTGCTTTAAGGCGAAGAAGCTTTTCGATCTCGCGATCGCCCAGCTCACCACGGCGAAGAAAGAGCTGGCGCAAATGGACGACACTAAGAAGGACGTGATTTACGAACTCGGCCTGTGCTTCGAACTGATGGGCAAGGCGGACGCAGCGATCGGGGAGTTTAAGGAAATCTACAGTGAGGACATTGGGTTCCGCGACGTGGCGGACAAGATCAACGCGTTTTACTCGAAGTGAAGTGGGGCCGGTCGGTGGTCGGCCCATTTTGAAACGCGCACACCCGAGTGCCGAACGGTCCGATCGGAGGCCACCCTGCTTACTATCCTATGAAAACAAAACGATCCCTCCTCGTGGCTGGTGTGTGTGCGCTGGCTGCTCTCGGGCCCGCGCGCGCCGATCAAAAAACGAAGACGCTGGATATTTACTGGGTTGATTCCGAAGGTGGAGGCTCGACGTTGATGGTGACGCCGGCCGGTGAAGGCGTGCTGATCGACACGGGAAATCCGGGTGGGCGCGATCCGGGTCGGATCATCGAGGCGGCGAAGGCGGCGGGGTTGGCGAAAATCGATTACGTGCTGCTGACGCATTTTCACGGGGATCATTTCGGCGGCGGGGCGGAGGTGGCGCAGGTGTTGCCGTTCGGTACCGTTTTCCAGCGGGCGATTCCGGCGGGTGATCCGGATGGACGTGCGCAGTCGTCGTTTCAGGTGCAGATCAAGGGCTGGAAAGAAATCGCGGCGAAGCGTGAGTCGCTGGCGCCAGGCGTGAGTATCCCGCTGAAGTCGGGTGGCGCCGGTACGCCGAAGATCGAACTACGTTGTCTCGCTGCGGATCAAAAATTTATCGAACCGACCGCAGCTCAGGCGAAGGTGGGAAATCCGCTGGCGGGCAGTGGTGCGGCTATCCCCGTCGATACGAGTGACAACGCGAACAGTGCGGTTTTCCTGCTGTCGTTTGGTGCCTTTCGCTTTTTTGACGGCGGCGATCTGACGTGGAATCTCGAGGAGAAATTGGTGTCGCCGGTGAATCTCCCGGGCGTAGTGGATGTGTATCAAACGAATCATCACGGACTCGGCGTGAGCAATAATCCCATCCTTGTGCAGAGTTTGGCGCCGACGGTGGTGGTGATGAATAACGGCCCGCAAAAGGGCGGCGAGGCGGCGAGCTTCGCGGCCATCAAGTCGGCGAAGTCGGTACAGGCGACCTATCAGCTGCACGAGAGTTTCAAGTCGCCGGCGGAC
>CANIJN010000029.1 GCA_947467625.1 Opitutia bacterium
CGTCGCCATCCATGCGAGGCCCGTCGAGGTGAACCTTTTTCAGTTTTTCTGGAAAGAACTGCGATTGATCGGCACCCGCGTCTACGAGCCCGAGGACTACGAAAACGCGATCCAGCTGATTACCTCGGGCGAGCTTCCGCTGGCCGACCTCATCACAGAAGTCCACCCGTTGGAGAAGATCGCCGAGTTGTTTCCCCGCTTGGAGGCAGATCCCTCCGCGATGAAGGTCCTGCTCTCCTGTCAGGACGACACGCCATGAGTTTACCCGAAAAATTCAGCCTCCGCGGAAAGACTGCCCTCGTAACCGGCTGCCGGCGCGGAATCGGCGAGGCCATCGCGGTCGGGCTCGCCGAGGCCGGCGCGGATATCATCGGTGTGAGTGCCTCTCTCGCGGAGAGTCCCGGCACCGTCGCGGAGCGCGTTCGCGCCGCGGGTCGATCGTTCAAGGGGTTTTCGTGCGACCTCGCGGATCGTGCCTCGCTGTATGGTTTCCTGGAAAAGGTGAAGGCTGAGTGCGCGCCGATTGATATTCTCGTCAACAACGCCGGCATCATCCGTCGGCAACCCGCCGCCGAACACTGCGATGCGTATTGGGACGAAGTCTTAGCGACCAACCTTGGTTCCCAGTTCATTCTCGCGCGAGAGTTAGGCCGCGCGATGGTCGCCCGCGGCTCGGGTAAAATCATATTCGTCACCTCCCTGCTGGCCTTTCAGGGCGGGATCAACGTTCCCGGCTATGCTGCCAGCAAGGGCGGAGCGGGCCAGCTCACGATGGCGCTTGCCAATGAGTGGGCCGGCAAGGGCGTTAACGTGAATGCCATCGCGCCCGGCTATGTCGCGACCGACAACACCGAGGCGCTGCGCAACGACCCTGTGCGGCAGGCGCAGATTCTCGCCCGCATTCCGGCAGGCCGGTGGGCGGCCCCCGAGGATATCCAAGGCGCGGCGGTATTCCTTGCTTCCGCCGCCGCCGACTATGTCCACGGCGCAACGCTCATCGTCGACGGCGGATGGATGGGGCGTTGAGTGGACGGGGCTGAAAGAGCGCCGCATCGTCGACGCCATGCCGGCGTGGGTGAAGTGAAGCGCCAGCGGCCTTACTTGATCTTCCACCAAGCGGTGGATCGCAACGCGCAGTCGGCGCTGCGGTGGGGCAATTTCAAATTGGTGAAGACGTGGAAGTCCGGAAAGCTCGAGCTCTTCGATCTCTCGAAATATCTCAGCGAAGCGAACGACCTCTCCGCGAAAATGCCGGAGAAAACCAAGGAATTGGATCAGACGCTCACAGCGTTTCTCGCGCAGGTGAAGGCGACGACCGTGCAGACGAAGATTGGGAAGGACGAGTGAGGCGTTCGGCGGTAGCAGAACAAACATCAAAAGCGTTCTTCTCCGCTCATTGGCCATAGTCCCCGGCTATTCCCTGCCTACTGGGGAAATGATTGTTCACTTGGGGATGAACGCGGGGAGGATTCTTTTCGGCGCCATGGCGAGCGTCGTGCCCATGCCTTTGTGGTGGGCAGTCACCACGACGATCAGATCGAGTTCGGGCAGGATGAGGATAAATTGGCCGCCGGCACCGCGGGCGGATTTACATTCAAATTCCTTTTGTCCTACCTTCATCGTGTGGTGCCACCAGAAGAAACCATACGAGGTGCCTTGCGGGTTGGTATAAAGGGGGCTGGTCGCCCTGGATACAAAGACCGCCGGAATGAGCTGCTCGCCCTGCCATTTGCCACCACCCAGCACGAGCATACCCCACTTGAGCATGTCACGAGAGCGGACGCCGCTGCCTGCAGCCGATTTTGGCAGCCCGGAGACATCGGTCTCCCAGTTGAAGTTCGTGATGCCCATCTTGCCGAACAGTTCCTTCGTGATGAATTCCCGCGCGGAACCCGGAACTGCTGTTTCCAACACCTGCATCGTCATGGAGGGATCAGACGCCTGGTATTTGTAGTCGCGCGGCGGGTCCGGGATGGGTGCGCTGTTTTCGAGGTATGCTTGAATCTGCCCCTGCCCTTTGAGCGCGGCGGGGTATTCCATCAATTGCGCGGCCCGGGCCTCGTCGAGACGAACGCCCGAACGCATGTTCATTGTCCGCGTAAGGTGATGGATCTTGCACCCGACACGAACCGGTCTGGTTCCAGATTTTTCAGGTAACTGAACACGGGTTTGTCGAGATCGGCCATGGTCAGATGGCCCAACTGGATCGCCCGGCCGATCGCCATAGCGGTGTAGGACTTGGTGATCGACATCTGGTAGTGCGGGTAATTGAGCCGTCCGCGCCGGTAGTAGGATTCAAAGAGCAGTTTGCCGTGATGCGCGATGAGCAGGCTGTCGATCTCGCCGTGCCCGCCGGCCGCGATCTCCCCGGCGAATTTCAGGACGGTGTCTCTGTCCCCGCCGTCGACGCCGAGCGCGCCGACCGGGATGCCATCGCGCAGGTCTTGGGGAGCGGTGCCGAGGTAGGCCTGCGGGAGATCGGGCAGTTTTGCCTCCAGCGCATAGGAAACGGCGGCGGGATTCAGGTTGGCGATCTCGGGGGCCAGGCCGTTGCTTTTCTGCGCCTGAAGGACGAACGCGCCACTCAGAACGAGCAGCACCGCCAGGGAATGTCGGGAAGAAGGTGTAGCCATGCGTTATTCAGCCTGACGTCCCTCACTCATGGCTTCATGGTGGGTCGTTCCCAATCCACCCCGGATTTCTCGTTTTCCTGTTCAGGTTTGTCGACCGTCACGATCTCGGCCTTGGGGTCGAAGAGCGGCCAATTGTCCGTCCGGAAGGGCGACGCCGGAAATCCTTCTCGGTTGTAGAGGAGATTGCGCTGCGACGGATTCATCGCCCAGGCATAACGGACGGCCACCGGCCGCGTCACCGTCTTGGACGAGAGTTCCACGGTGTTGCCCTTAATTTCCGCTTCGGCCCAGTGCCACACGCGGTCAGCGCCCGCGACCGCAAAACTGTTCAAGGGACCAGGCTTGGCGGCCATCAGGCCGCGCCCGATGGCGTCGAACTCCAGAATGATCTTATCGCCCCGGACCGATTGCTGCTTGTAGCGCGGGCCCGAACCCACGGCGATTTTCCCGTAGGTCCGTTCGAGCGCGAGGTAGGCGTGCCGGAGCCCGACGGGTTGTTTGTTCTTGGGATGCAGGGCCACGGAATCACCCGTGTCGATCGCGACAGCGATGCCGGTATTGGGAACCTCCTCCGCGACGAGCCGCATCATTTCGCGGTTTACCGCCCAGGGGGCCGTCAAACCCTCGACGGGTTCAGTCTGCGGTGCCGTCCAGGAAGGGAGCTGTGTGAAATAGAAGGGAAAATCCTTGGCGACATTTCCTCCGGAAAGCTCGTGCCAAGATGAGCGGTAATAGCCGACCAGCAGGGCCAATTGTTCCCGGTAGTGAAAAGCCTGCGGCACATCCTTAGCGTTGCGCTCGCCTTGATACCAGATGGCGCCACGGATGCCATACGGCCGGACGGGATGGATCATCGCATTGAAAATATGGGCTGGATACTGATTCCCGAGGTTTGCTGGCCGGGCAATGAAGGGAGGTGGCATGGTCCGGTCGCCATCCTTCATGTTTTCGCCTGCGTCGACCTTGGCGTTATACGCGGCGAGTTCCTTGCGATGGTTTTCCAAGGCCTGGGCTTTCGTGATGTTCTGCTTGCCGGCTTTCCGACCGGCGGTCTCGGCATATTGCTTCCTCAGTTCCAGGGCGCGCGGGTCGTTTTGCTGAATCTCCCACGGCATCCAACCCTCGATCGGGGTTCCGGCATAGGCTTGCTGAATAATCCCCACCGGAATGCCGAGTTCGAGCTGGAGCGTCTTGCCAAAATAGTAGGCAACGGCCGAGGTTTCGGCGGCGGATTCCGGGTTGCACGGTTTCCACTGGGCGAGCCGGTCGCGGGATTCTTCCAAGGGTTCATGCCAGTGCTCCCGCTGCGATTTGAAGATGCGATAATTGGGCAGGTTGGCCGCCGCCGCTTCTGCCTCGCCGCCAAAACAGTTTTTTAATGCCCAGCCGAGATTCGACTGACCGGCACAGAGCCACACTTCGCCGATGGCGACATTTTTGCGCTCGATGGTGTTCTTTCCGCTGACGCCCAGGGAATGTCCGGTGCCGTAGGCGGGAGTTTCGAGCAATACTTTCCACCGGCCATCCGGCCCCGTCTTCGTCGAAGCTTCCACGCCCCAGCTCGCTTTCACCGTGACCCCTTCGCCGGGGTCGGCCCAACCCCAGACCGTGTTCTTCGTTTTCTGCTGCAAGATCATGTTGTCGCCGAAGAGCCGCGGGAGGCGCACATCACCCAGGGCGACGCGCAGACCGGGTCCGAGCAAGAGGATGCAAAGCAGCAGGACTTGGCCGAAAGCGGTAGGGATTTTCATTAAGACGGACTGAGGTTTTCTTGCACGCGATGACGGTGGCAATAGCCGGGAAATCCAGGTCGGGCGGGTTTCAAAACGTATAGGTGGTCGTGAACCGGATCTCCCTTGGATCGACGACATCGTAGCGACTGTAGGCCACACCGTGGCCGCCCGGGAGCGTAAAACTGGGGTCGTCCGTCAGCAGACGCACGGGCACGATATCGGTTTTGTCGAACAGGTTGGAGATGTTGATTTGAAAACTCAATCGACCTGGCAGGCGCGGGAATTTCCGCGCGTAACGCAGCATGAGGTCGGCGGAGGCCAGCCCGGCGCCAGTGATCTCGCGACCGCTGGGGTCGGCGCCGATCACGTTGGGACTGCGCCAGCGCCAACCTCCCCCAACGGTGAAACCCTTGAGGAATCCCTGCCGGAAATCATAAGCGGTGAACAGGGCGATCCGGTGCGGCCGCAGGCCCCAGCGTCGGTCCCCGTTCACCTTGTTAGCGCCGGTTTGATCCACCAAATCGAATATCTCCTGCGCCACGGTCGAGCCGGTGCTCGTGGTGAGAATGGCGGGATTGGCGGCCGGAGCCATCGCGCCCAACTCAAGCCACTTCGCGACCGCGCCGTCGGGTGTATAGGCGCTGGGATTGATGAGGTATTGCCCCGAGGCGTTCTGGCTGACGCCCTGCGCGAGGCGGCCCGAGGCATCGAGCTTGAGCCCATACCACGGAATGACGTCGAAGCTGTAGATTCCCGTGTTCGTGTAATCGTTGTAGGCGTAGTTGGCCATGAACCGCCAATTCGTCGTGAGATTCGCCGTGATGCGCGCCTCGTAGCCGGTCGAGTCGAGTTCCGACTGCGTGCTGGTGACCGGTGGGGTATAGGCGAGATAGATTGGATCCCACTGGCTTTGCGAAAAGGGTCGGCCGGGGCCGACGAGCACGCCGGCCAGCGCGTCCATGACCCGCGGATTGCGCTGGCGAAACTGGCCGGCGGCGGTCGTCTTGCCCTGCTCGTTGCTGGTGAAGTAGACGAGCTTGGCGTTGAATCGGCCCTCGAGCAGTCGGAAGTCCAGCCCGTAGTCGGTGCCCCGGCCGCGCGGTCCCGCCGCGAGCCGGCCGTCGGGGAAAATCGTGGTCCCCACGGAAGGCACGCCGACACTCGTGGAACGGTTGGCCAGCAGCGAGACCCAGTCGAATAGGTGGTAGACGGCGCCGGCCGTGACGGTGCGGCCGGGATAAAATGCCGCGGTCTGCTTCGCCGGATCGCGGTCGACGACATCGCCAACCTCCGGATCGCTGTAAACCCCGAACCGGATGAGCTTCGCGAGATCCGTCCGATACCCCAGGGTCGTGACGAGCCGGTCGCGAAGGAAGTGGCTCTGGACCACGGCGAGGCGCGAGTTCGTGAACTGGATACTGCCGCCGTTGGTGACGCGGTCAGCCGGCACATTGGCGTAGGTGGTGCCGTAGCTTTTCCCGAGGAAATCGATCGTCTTGGGCAGCGAGCGCCAGTCACCGACGCGGTAGGTGTTGTAATCCCCCTCCGTGAGGTAGTTTCGCACGGTCACGCGGTTGTTGGTATTGAACGGAGAGGGATTGAAGGGATGCCCGGCGAGGACGAGCCATGAGTTTACCCGCTCGTTGGTGTCGGTGGAATGAGAGAGCATCCCGGCGAGGCGATGCGTGCCGAGCCACTTGGCCTTGGGCTGGAAATTGTAGGATAGCGAGACCCGCGACTCGCGGTATATCCGAGAAGCAATGTCGCGGTTCCAGTTACCGTCGAAGTAAAGTCGACCGACGTAGGGATTTTGGGGACCGCCGATGCCCAAGGAGCGGTTGGGATCGCCGCGCAGCGTGGGATCCGAGTTTACCAGCAGGTTGATGAGCACATCGGTTCGCTGGTAATTGTGGCCGAGATTCAGGAAGAGATTCTTTGTCAGCTGCCAATCGGCGAAGGCGGTGGTGTTGGACAGGCTTTGGTAGCGAGACATCCCCGGGCCGGCGGCGTTGTTGAACGTGGGATAGATTTTGAAATCGGCGAGTTTCAGGGGGCCGCCCGTTACGCCAGGCAGGCCGCCGAGTTTCACGGCGTTGTTGTTGTAGGTGCCGGTGAGATAGGTGCCGATCGCATCGAAGAACACGCCGTCGTTTTCAACGTATGTCAGGCGATGATTCAGGCCGCCGCTGGCGCCATTGCGGCCGGTGACACCGAGCGCGGTTTGCGCGGCGGTGGGCACGGCATTGTTGGGGGTAAACGTCACCGCGTTCACGCCGAGCGCGGCGCGGTTGTCATACCACGCGAGCACTTCTTCCGTATCAGTCAATGTGCGGATGATGGCGTTGATGTCGCGGCCGGTCTCGGCGGTGACGTTGACGGTCAGCTGCGAAACGGGGCGAAACACCACCGCGCCGAAAAGCCGCTTCTTGTCCTTGAAGTCGAAATTGCGCCACCCGCCATTCTCCTGCTGCACCGCGGCGAGGTTGAACGCGAGCCGGTCTGGGCGGAGCACGCGGTTGGCCTCGAGTTCGATCCGGCTGCTGTCCCACGAACCCATCGTATAGCGCACCGTGCCGCTGTCGCGGTGAGTGGCGGCGAGTTTGGACGACTGATTGATGATGCCGCCCGCATTGCTGATACCGAACAGGATGCTGTTCGGGCCGCGGCTGTCGTCGTAACGGCCGACCCGGTAGGAGTCGGCCGGAGCGATGCTCGTGAAATAATCCAATCCCTGGCTGGCCGAGATGCCGCGGGTGCGGACATTGACGTTGAGATTGGAGGCGTCGATGTAGGTATTTTGGTTCGGGCCGCCAGCGCCTGTCCCGACGTCCACCTCCGAATTCACGGAGTATTCGACCAGTTGGCGGATGTCGTTAATCCCGAGATCATCGAGAAACTCCCGGGTAAAGACAGAGATCGAACCTGGGGTGTCGCGCAGCTTGGTGTTCAACCGGCTGCCGGCGAGTGTGTTCTCGGCGAGGTAGCCCAGATCCCTGGCGGTGTTGACCACGAACGGAGAAAGTTCGACCGTTTCGGAATCACGGCCCGTGCTTGGCGCCGGGCGGTCGCGATTTTCCAGTTGTGCCGCCCGCGGAGAGTTTGCGTCGACGGCTCCCTTCCGCACTGCCAGCGCACCCGTGGTGGTATCGCGGCTGACGACGAGCGGGGTTCTCGCCACGAGCAAATCCAAGGCTTCGAGCGGGGGGAAATCGCCGCGCACGGCATTGGTCTGCACGCCACGGACGGCGGCCGGTGAAAACACGATCTCGCGATCCGCCTGCTCGGCGAAGCGGGCGAGCGTCTGCGTGGCGTCGCCGACGGGAACATCGAAACGGCGCTTCGTGTCGAGGGCGGGCGAAGGGGCGGCGGTGGCCAACGCGGTCGTCAGCGCCAGCAGCAGTGCCGAGACAAAAGGGAGGAGGCGGGGTGAAACCATGGGGTAGCGAGTTTCACTCAAGACACGCGGCAGCCGCGTTTCCATTATCCCGTAGTTCCAGAAAACTCTAGCGAGAGGCCCGCAAAACGATTTCACCGCCCGCATCCGGTTCGGAACGCACGCCGAAGTCCGCAGCCAGGAGTCGCAGGAAACCGGAGACGTTGTCGGAGCGGAAGCGCACGGTGAGCCGCAGTTCACGCAAAGCGGGGGCAGCCACGCGCAGGACCACCGGATTGTGGCGGTTGAATTCGTTGACAATCGTCGAGAGCGATTCGTCGGCAAACCCGAGCAGGCGCGGCTGCCACGCCAGCCGGCGATCGAGCTCCTCCTTCGACAACAGGCCGACCACGGGCGCGCCCGTCGCTGCGCGCGGCACGAACGCGCGCTCGCCGGCAGACAGCGCGGACAAAACGCCGGCTCCGCTCGCGTCGCCGCGCGCCACGGTGACGATCCCCTCTGTAACGATGACTTCGATGGCTTGCTCGGTAAGACGAACATTGAACGCGGTGCCGACGGCGCGGATCTTGACGCCACCGGATTCGACGACGAAGGCCCGGACGGAATCCTTCGCGACGGCGAAATCCGCCTCGCCGCGTTCGAGGCGCACGCGGCGTTCGTCGGGCGTAAACGCGACTTGCAGGGTGGCGCCGCGGTTCAACCGAATCGTCGAACCATCCTCGAGCGTGCGCTCTTCAATCGGCGTCAGCTGTGCCGCCGCCAACGACGCGCCGGCGGAGGTGACCGCCACGGGCCCGGATCGGTTTGCGACGACGAGCAGAATTGCAGCGGCCGCAGCCAGGGGCACGGCCAGCCACGCCAGCCGCCGCCAGGTCCGTTGCGGCATCACGCGGCCGTCCGGCGCGAGCAAGTCGGGATCCGGAATAGCAGGCACGGAAGCATGCAGGCCGGCGAGGCGGTCAAACTTCTCCCACGCGCTGCGGTGGCGGGCCATCGCCTCGCCGTTACACGGATCGGCCGCAAGCCATTGCAGGAACTCGTCTTGCTCGGCGGGCGAGAGGCCGCGGTCATGACGCATCACCCAGCTGGCGGCGACATCCGCCGGATCGCGATTCTCAGAAGGCGCAGGTTTCATCGCTGGGGCGGCGGCGCGTCGCCGTGGCGTTGGAAATACTCGGCGCATTTGCGGATGCCGATGGTGCCCTGCACCTCGACGGTGTTTTCCGAGATGCCGAGTTTCTGGGCGATTTCCTTCTGCGATAGACCGTAGATCTTGCGCAAAGTGAACACCTGGCGGCAGCGTTCGGGCAGCGACTGGATGGCGGCGATGAGCATTTGGATGTCTTCGGCGTGGGCGACCGCTTCCGGCACGCCGATGCCATCGTCCAAGACACCTGAGAGGTCGGTTTCCGTTAACGCGATCGGATGGGTGTAGCTGCGGTGGCGGATTTGGTTGAGCGCGAGGTTGCGCGCCGTCTGGAAGAGCAGCGCCCGCGGGCAGACCACCGTGCCCTCGCTGTGGGCCCGCAGCACGCGGGCGAAAGCCTCCTGCACGATGTCGTCAACATCCGGCAGCGCAGGAAACCGCGCCCGCAACCATCCGCGCAGCAACGCCTCATGCGGCAGCACTTCAGCGGCGAACCAGGCGGAGTGATCGGGACGGGGCGAATCCACGGCGAGACGCATGCAGGCGCGCGCTGCTGGACTCAAGTGCGTTTGCGGAAAGTGTGCCCGCGGGGTGGCGCGTGCCGCGCCGCGGCACTACTTCGCGGATCGTACCGTTGATCAGCGCGAGTGGCTCGCGATGAAATCAACCACGGGCGTCGGATCGACCAAGCCGTGCGGGTGATGCCCTTCGGCCTCGCGCCGGATCAAGGTGAACGTCCCGCCGAGTGTATCGTAGTGCGCTTTCATGCGCGCGCCGTTTTCCGCGTAAGGCACCACGTCGTCTTTCGCCCCGGTGAGGTAGATGATCGCGACGTTGTCGGCGGCGAGTTTCGGCGCGAGATCGACGGGATTTTGCGTGAATGCCAGGGCCTCCGCTTCGGAGGTGAAACGATAGACCTCGAGTAGGCTCTGCCAGTCCTTCGGGCTGCCTTGGCCGAGTCCGAGTTTACCGCCCGGCCAGCTTTTGAAATCGCACACGGCTTTGTCCAAATAGAGGCACGAAACTTTTCCCGGATTCGCGGCAGCCCAGCGGGCCATGGGCAAACCTTCGCGGCTCACTCCCATCAGCGCGACGTGTTGGGACAGGCCGTATTTCCCGGTCATTTCTCGATAGACGGAATCCCAAACGCCCTGCGGATCGGGCGCGCCGAGAACGACACTGGGACTGGCGCAAACCACATGGAATCCGCGCCGGACCAATGCGAGCTGGGTGCGGGTCATGTTCGCCACCGCCGGATTCCGCACGTCGTAAAACGAGGGGGCCAACACCCACGGCTTTCCGGCGGCGGGCTTCTCTGGGCAAAGCACGAACGCGTTTCCATGGCCAATTGGCACCGAGCGCAGCGCAAAGGCCGGGTAATCGATCTTCTCGTGAGGAAACGGCTCGGCGGCGTGGAGTGCGACGAACGGGAAGAGTGTCAGCGCGGCGAGGAGGTAGCGACGGAGGTTCATTGGTGGATCGGAGTTCCCATGTTGATCGCGGTGGTTGGTTTCGTCGCGGGATCGGGGATGCCGGCCTGCTCGACGAGAAAACGGTTCCGCAGGCTATCGAACCAGCGGCTGCGGTTGTGGCCCAAGAGCGGAACGAGATCGATCTGCTTCGGGCAGCTCAACGTATTATAAATTGAGAGCACGGTCATCGGCGGACAGGCCGTGTCGATCAGGCCGCTGCTCATGAGCACAGGCACCTTCACGAAACGGGCGAAGTTGCAGGTGTCGTAGTAGGCGGTGGCGGCGATGATTTTGAGATCGGGCGTCTTCTTGTCGCGGCCCATAATGAGGTTGCTGGGCGCGGCGTCGGGTCGGCCATGGAGTGGGCCGGTGTGCTCGCCGAGCGCGGGTGCGATGCTCACGACGGCCGTGATGCGCGGATCGAGCGCGGCGGCGATCAGCGCGAGTCCGCCGCCTTGGCTGGCGCCGGAACTGATGACGGCCTGTTGATTCCAATCGGGACGCGAGGTCATGTAATCAATCCCACGCACCATGCCTGTGAAGACCTGCCGGTAGTAGTAAGTCATGCGATCGTCACTGCCGATATACGGATAACCCATGTATTTTTTCCACCGGGCTTCATCCTCGGATGTTCGCTCCATGGGCATGTCATGCGCGCTCATATCGAGCGCGAGAAACCCTAGGACCGCATTGCCGATGACCCAGCGCGACTCCTTCAAGCCATTTGGGTGCACGCCCATGCCCGGCTGCGAAATCATAATGGGTAGCGAAGAGGCGCCCTTGGGCTTGGCGAGGTAACCGTGCGAACGGCGGCCGTCGATGTTCGCGAAACTCACCTCGAAGAGTTCGACGTGCGGATTCTCCTGCGCAACCGGACTGATCTTCGCGTCGATAGGGATTTTCGCCAGCGCTGCTTTCTGCACGTTCCAGAACTCTTCGAAGTCAGCGGGGAGTGTCGTGGTGGGCGCAATGTGGTCGGGCGCGAAGGCGACCGCGGCCATGCCGGAGCCGAGTGTTGTCTGGTCTGCGACGACGACCGGCGTCACCCTGAGTTGCAGCACGCCGGGTTGGTCGAGCGTTCCCTGGACTGTGGCCGCGCCGGACTTGAGCGAGAGGGTGCCCTTTCCCAAAACCGTCGCCCCGTCGAGCGTCAGCGTCCAGGAGAGTTCGGCGGGCAAGCTTGGAGCGTGGTCGGCCAGGGTTACGCGAAACACCGCGGTCTCGCCGAGCTCATAGATCGCGTCCGGATGGTCGCTCTCCGTTTTGATCCACGTGTTGAGCGGCACCGGAGTGCTCGCAGCTTGAGCGGCCGGAGAGCTCAAAGATCTTAGCCACGGAAGAAACCGGTCCGGCCAATGGGACGCTGCGGTGGTCTGATCCGCATGAAACGCCCTGTGCCCGCCAGCGGGGTAAAGGTGTACCTCCACGGGCACCGCCAATGTTCGCAGCGACTCCGCAATACCGACGGTGAATTTGCTCGGGGCGACTTTGTCATCTTTCGCGGTCGCGATAAATACGGGCGGCGATTGACGGCTAAATTTGAAATCGCTCGCCTGCTGCCCGCGGGGAAAAGGGCAGAGCGCGACAATGAAGTCCGGCCGGCAGCTCTCCCGCAGGATCGGATCTTCCGACTGAGGTTCGCCGCGATCAAAATGACCTGCGAGGGTAAGGGCCAGATGGGATCCGGCCGAGTATCCCAGGACGCCGATTCGTTTCGGGTCGAGGCGCCACTCGGCCGCGCGATGGCGCACGAGGCGCAAGGCCTGCTCTGCATCCACCAAGGCCGTGGCCACCGTCGCCTCCGTGACTTCGACGCCCGGTGGAGCCACCCGATATCTCAACCCAATCACCGCAATGCCCCTGGGTACGAAGTAGGCGGCGTTCGCCTCAACGTGTCGGCGGATGTCATGGCCGTGATAACCGCCGCCGGGAAAAACGACCAACGCGGTGCCCGTGCTTGTGCCCGGTGCGGGCAGATAAACGGTGAGGTTGGCTTGCTCGCGATCCGTCCGGTTCGCCTCACCGGCCTCCAGACTCTTGCCCTGCAGATCAAAACATTGCGGGGACGCCTCAATCCCACGCAGCGCGCACGACCCAGACACGATGAGGATTACAAGAGCGTGGGTGATCAGAGTTTTCATTTCGGTTTTTTTCGCTACGTGACCACGACCTGCCTGAGCGCAGGAACGGCTTGAACGAGCATGCGATGCTTGCAGACCACGAGGAGACGTTGAGCGAGCGAGTCACGGGCGCTCGCGAGCACGTGCGCAGAATGATTCAACGCCATGACGACCGCGCTCGAACGCGTACTCACACCGACCAGCGCCCGCGGTCGTCGCGCTTCAGCCATTGCGGATCTCCGGTACGGCCGGTGAACGTGAACCGGCGGGGATCCCCTGTTAACCGCGTGTGGTGATCGTAGCCTAGGTTCAGGAGGTGACAGCAGATCGCGCTACGGCCGACTCTTTGCTCGTTCGTGTAGGGCTGGCTCCAGGACGTCAGCGGCGTGCGGTCGGTTGAGTTCTGGAAATCCGTTACGGCGCGCAGCAAGGGCCGCGACCCTTGCGCCACCCGTGCTCGGTCGGGTTCGCCAGCGTGGAGCGCTACGAGGGAGGCCCACATAAGAACCGGGAGGAGAGTGCGGGCGGGTTTCAACGATTAGTCCCGCTATGGCCTGGAGAGATCGCCGGCGTGAAGAGGACCACGTTGTCCAGTGCCCAGCTCCAATTTTTGCTTGGGTCCGAAGAGGTGATACGGACGAATTTTGCGCGGGTGGGTGCAAAACTCAGCTCAAGGATCGGCGCGGTGCTCTTACCGCTGACGACGGGACTGCCCCAATGGGTGCCGTCCTCGGAGAGTGTAATGTCGCACGCGCGGATGTAGTTGTTCGGGGACTTGGAACTGCCGAGCCGAACCTCCGAAAGCGTGGCGGGCTCAGGCAGCTCGATTTGGACCCAAGCGCTCGCGGTCTGGCCTTTCTCAACCGTCAGCGGGAGTTTGGTTGAGCCGGTGGCATAGAGGATCGGCGCGGGAGTCGGCGTCATCGTGCTGGCCGTGGTCGCCGTCGTCGTCGCGATCGCCTTCGCGGGTGAGGCGGTGACGGGTTCCGTCTTGCGCGCGCGGTTGGAGGTGAATTTCCACTCGGCGCGACTCGACAGCGGCTGGGCGTGCAGAGGACGGAGGGTGTCGAGCGTCCAGGGATCGGTGCGGCGGGGATTGGCGGCGCGGACGCGAGCGACGTCCTTGGGATCGACGGTCGAGGCGCCGTTGCTGAAGGCGGTGCGAATGTAGGAGACGACGGCTGCGATCCACTCATCGTCGTTGGCGCCCATCGGGATCATGGCCGCCTCGTAGTTGCGCCCCTCAATCGGACCGGCGACGCCAAAGAGCACGGCACTTACGGTGAGGTCACGATGGCCCTGCGCCGTCGCGGAACCCGCGAGAGGTGGCGCCAGCGTGATATCCTTGATCTCGGTCGGCGTGCCCTTGCCGTCGACGCCATGGCAGGCGAAGCAAAGCTCCATGTAAATTTGCTTACCCCGCTCCAGCCGCGTTTTATCGGTGCCATTATAGCCGTTAGCAATTTGCGAGGAGAGCGGGTTGAGGAGCTGCGTGCCGATTTCCTTGATGGCGACGGACGCGCCGGTGACGGCGGTCTTCTGGATGAGCGCCTTTGCCTCCGGCAGTTTGAGCAGGTCAGCAGTCATCATCGCCTGGATCACCACGGCGGGATCAGCGTCTTTCACGAGCGCGAGAACGTCGGCGGGCAGTTCGCGGTCGCCCTGCTTGATGAGCGACTCGGCGGTGCGGAGGGCGGCGACGCGCACGGGCGTGCTTGCGTCCTTGAATTTTTCACGGACGAGATCGGCGTCGAGGGCGCCGAGGCCCTCGAGCGTCCAGAGTGCGTGCACGCGCGCGAGCGGGTTGGCGTGGGTGCGGGCCATCGCCTTGAGTGCGGGCGCGACGGATTTGTCCTGCGCGAGGACGAGGAGCTTTTGCGCGGTGTCGCGCCACCAGCCGTTCGGGTGCGCCAAGTGGGTGACGAGTTGTGCGGGAGTTTCGTCGAGCAGGCGCGGCGCGGGGCCTGGCTTCGCGCTGTCGTGGACGAGCCGCCAGATGCGGCCGCCGCCGACGTTCTTGTCGAGGGAGTATTGCTCGATCACGGTCCGGAGGTAGGAGCCCGCTTTGGTCCAGTTGCCCTCCTGAATGATGCCGCGATACATGTCGGTGATGTAGAGTGTGCCGTCGGGGCCGGTGACGAGGTTGACGGGGCGAAAATACGGATCGGAGGAACGGATGAACTCGGATTTTTCGTAGGCGTTGCGCAACGTGGTGAGGCCATCCTTCACGTCGATTTTCGTGCGTCGGATGAGTCGACCAACGGGTTCGCAGTAAAGTAAATCACCCGCGAGATCGGCAGGCAGGCGATCCCCGCGGTAGACGTCGGCGCCACAGGCGGCGGTGATATGGTTGAGGGTTTTCTCGACGGGGCGGAAGCGGTTCGTGCCGCCCTGCACATCGGGAATCGGGACGAGGGGCCAGACCTCCTTGTAGTCGCGCGCGACTTCGTCGCGGAATTTGAACGCACCATAGACGATCGGTTGCTGAAAATTGATCGGGCCGAGCTCGCCTCCCGCGTTGACGATCCAAGGCTTGCCGGAGTCGTCCTGCGTCAGACCCCACTGGCCGCCGTTGGGCGCGGTGGGTTCTTTGATGATGCCGGTGGGAGTCCAGCGGATACGATAGGCATTGTAGGTCGTATAGAGCCAGTTGTCGGTGGACCAGATGAGTCCGCTCGGCTGGTGCTCGAGGTTTCCTTGGCGCGGACCTCCGGCGTAGAAGAGTTTCTTGTCGTCAGCGATGCCATCGCCGTCGGTGTCGCGGTATTCATAGATATCGTTGGTGTCCGTCTCTTGCACGAGGAGGCTGTCGCGCAAAGGGAGCAGGATGCGTGGCAACATGAGGCGGTCGATGAACACCGAGTGGCGATCGAAGACGCCATTGCCCTGCGACGACCAGTGCATCGAGACGCGGCTCACGGGGGCTTTCTCGTCCGTCGCGTCGATATCTTTCATGTAGGAACGCATCTCGGCTACAAACATGCGGCCATTGCCATCGAAAGCAGTGACGACGGGCTCCGCGATGAGCGGTTCACTCAAGACCAGTTCGAGGTGATAGCCCTGCGGCAGTTCGAAGAGTTTCAGGCTCTCGTTCGCGGGCAGATACGGCGGCGATGGCATCGGCGGGAGGCGCGGGGGCTCGGCGGCCTGGGCCGCACCAGCGAGGGCGAGGGCGACGAAAGAGGAAGAGCGTAAACGCATGGGATTTTTTGGGTGGACGGGAGATGGGTCAGCGGGCGGATACCGGGCGCACGGATACGTTGGTGGGGGAACGTTCGCCGGAATGCGGCGAGGGTAGGGTGACGTCGCCCGTCGCAGACCATTCGCCGCCGCGGGCGAACGTCACTTGGAAACCGAGACCGTTCACCGCATCAACCGCATGGCCACGCGCCGTGTGGAAGACGCGGCCTTGGCCGAACGGAATCACCATGAGCATCGGCTCTTGCTCGTTGGTTTTATCGGAGAGCGCGGAGGCGAGCACGGTGACGTTTTCCGCGGGGCCACGGAGCCCATGATAGAGTTCGTCTTTTGCGTGCAGCCATTTTTCAGGAAGGCCGCGCAGGATGGGGTGGTCGGCGCGCGTCTCGACCAGGAACTCGTGCTGCGCTCCATGGCCACTTGCGACTGAGACCATCGCGATAGCGAACGTCGTCAGTTGGAGGAGGGAACGGAGTCGGGGAATGTACATAGGGAAATCGGAGCTTCGGGGAGCTTTCCTTGCCTCAGATGTTCCGAAGGGTGAAGGGTCGGGGAGTTGCATTGCCGCCGACGGTCAGAGCTTCGGCAATGAATTTCGCCAGTGCCTCCACGATCGTATCAAACCACTCAATCCGCTCACGGATTATTTGGGGTGCGATGTTTTCGGCTTCCAGTGAAGGCGAAACGATCAACGGAATAGCCAGGACCGCGCGGCGGTGTTTCATCGCAGGGTGTGGGCGCGTTGCATTTTTTCGAAGGGGATCGGCTCGAAGCCGGGGATTTCCCTGAACACGCGCGAGTCGGGGCGAAGGGCGAAGTTGCCCGCGGCCTCGTCGACGAAGCCGGGATCGGTGTCGATCTCCACGTTGTGGTGGCGGTAGTCCTGGTCGGGGTAACGGCTCGGACCGACGCCCTCGTTGTTGCCGATGAGGGCGTTATTGAAAATGCGATTGGTGAGCGGCGTGGTCGGATCGTTGTTCACCCCTACGCCGACGTAGGTTTTGGCGAAGGCGGGATAGCGGGTCGAATACGGTGGCGCGGTCACATCGACATCTTTCGCCAGCATGTTCGCGCTCGCCTGGAAGGTCTGCCGCGTCTTCTCGAAATCGCCGCCGTCGTTGATCTTCACTCCGGGATTGTCGATGAAGAGATTGTTGGCGATGACGTGGTCGTGTCCCCCGGTGACGCCGATCTGCGCGCGACTCCACGGCGCCACGGTCCGCCCAATGTTGCGAAAAAAAACGTTGCCGACGATTTCCACGCCGTGGGTGCTGTTATCGAGGTAGATCGTGCAGTTCTGCGCGTTGTGGTCGGGACTGCCTCGCTCGTTGTGGTGGAAATAATTAAAGCGAATCTGGTTGCCGAGCATGCTCGGATTCTGACGCGTCTCGACGACTCCGCCGTCCTTGGACGCGGTCAGGCCGCGACAAATCTCGTTGAACTGGATGAGGTGATCGTTGCCGAGGAAGTAGAGCAGCCCGCCGTAGTTATCGTGGAGATAGTTTCCTTCCACGAGATTGCCGCACCCGTCCACGACCACGGCCTCGGCATACATATGCACGCGGCGGTCGGTGCGGGAGATGTCGCAATTGCGCACAAAATTCCCCGCCGGCGTCAGCGTCTTGCGATCACCGCCGCCGAGAATCACTCCGCCGATTCCGGTACCGTAGATTGTGCAGCTATCGAGACCGTTGCCCCGCCCGCCTTGACGATCCAATGCCGTCGCGCCCGGGAGGCGATTCGGCAGGCGCTCCATCCCCGTGCAGAGCACATGCCGATACGAGCCAGGGAGCCGCGGGAGCGGATTGCCGGTGCCAGCGGCCACGACTTCGGGCGGAGCGGCGACGCCACGCGAGACTTGCGCTGCCCATTCACCGGGCAAGCCGGTGTCCCAACCGAAACCGATCTGTGCGCCTGCGATGCCGGTGTTTCGAATGACGCAGTGCTCGACGATGTTGTCCTCCCCACGCTCGATGTAGACAGCGCTCGTGCGCGTGGCTTCCAAGGTGAGTCCACGGAGGCGCACGTGGGAGCAACCCTCCATCGCGACGAGTACGTCGTTGAGCATCGACACCACGACCTCCGATTTTTCGTTGAATCCGGCAGTCGGATACAGCGTCAGCACGCCGGTCTTTCGATCAAGATAATACTCGCCCGGCACATCGAGTTCCTCTGGGAGATTGGAAAAATAGAACCACTTCGCCATGTCGTGGTAAGTTGGCCACACTTGGATCGGAGTCGTGAACGTCACGGTCCCCAGCTTGGCGTCGATCGCGCCGATTTTCCGACTCGTGTGCGCGTAGGCCCGCACCAAGCCGCCGACGACATAGGCATCTTCCAGCGCTCCCCACTGGCTCAGATGCGAGATCGCCTGCTGCGGAAACAAGGCCGGATAGTCGCCGTTCCCCTCGGTTCCCCAGGGTTTAGTCGGCACGTCTTTTAAGATGAGGGTCGAATACTCCTTCGCCCCACCCTTGTCATCTTTTACCATGGCCTGCACCGCGCTCTCGATCAACCCGAGCATCGGCGCGGCGTCGTTGCGGTTCGGCCAGCGGGCCAACGTCGCCGCTTTCCCGTCGATGAACAATTCCAGCGGTGCAGTCACGTAGTGGGTGTTGGACCCGAAGTCCACCGCATGCACTGGAATCAACTCGCCATAATCCGTAATGCCCAACGCCTTCAAATCCGCCTGCAACAGGTGCCGTCGCGCGGCGCGACTGCTGACGCGATCTAAAAAAACGCGGTCCACCACCGGACGAAAAGCCGACGCCGGCACCGTGCGCCCGCCGACGAGGCGCACCGTCTCTCCGGCACTGGCGGCATAGACGACGGGCGCGCCGCGTTGGCCGGAATCACGCGCATCGAGATCGAAGGAATGCTTGCGTTGATACACCCCGCCTCGGATGCAAACCGTGACGCCCTCGGCGGGATACGTCTTCGCTGCGCTGAGTGCGCGCACGGCATCCCGCGCACGCTCCAACGTGGCGAACGGACGTTCGTGGCTACCCGGACTCGCGTCATCGCCTTGTGGGGCGACGTAAAACTCGGCGGCTGGCAAAAGAAACGACGAAGCCGTGAGCAGAACAACCAGAGCGCGAAGCGAACCAAGGCGTGTCATGAGGTCGAGGAAGCGTCCCGGCGCGAGTGCAAGGGTTTTGGTTTCTGCTCAAAGCGTGTGCTCCCTCTTGGATTTTGCATCGGGCGGCGTCGTTTATTGCTATTTTTCGACGGCTTCGGCCGCGACGGAGGCAGCACTGCCGAGGGTGAAATCGGCGGCCTGGCCGCGGCGCTGGCGGGCGAGCCACGCGATAGCGGCGGCGGGTTCGGAATCATGTCCGCCTTCGAAGACGGTGATGCGGGCCTGGCTGGCGATCCGGCGGAAGAGCACGGGCTTTTGCCGCTCCGGGTCGGTTTGGGTCTCGCTGGCGAGCGCGGCGGGAATCTTCTGCTCCTTCACCATGGAGCGGATGTCGGCCTCGCTGACTTTGCGTTCCGGGTGGCCCGAGGCTGCGGCGAGGGCGTTGAACGCGTAAAGCGAGTGGCTCACTGGCACGGACCCCGTGTGTCCGTCGTGGATACCGGTATTGATGTCGAGCGGCACAGCTTTGGCCGCGGCCAGATGAAAAAGGGGGGAGCGCTTCCGATATTCGCTCTCGGTCGTCGGGCTGGGCGGGCCGCCGCAGGATTGTTCGAGCATCTTTGCGTAGTTGGTCTTGCGGGCGGTGCTCTCCGCGTGCCAGGCGGCGAGGTCGGAGATGGGCACCCAAGCGCTCACGCCAGCCCACACCTGCGGTGCGCGGGCGGCCATGACGAGGGCCATGTGGCCACCACCCGAGCCGCCGAGGAGGGTGATGCGGGACGAGTCAATGCGAGCGTGTTTCTTCGCGTAATCGACGGCGTCGAGAATGTCTTGGGAGGCGAGTTCCGAGGCGCAGGCTTCGGGGCGGCTATTGGGTCCGCGAAAATCGGGAGCGACGAGCACCCAGCCCATTTTCTTAGCGAGGCCGATGAAGGACACGCCCTGCTCGAAGCCGCCGCTCCACGAATGGAGGTAGACCAAGAGCGGGACTCCTTGGCCCTGCACATCGCGGGCTGCGCTCTCGGGGCAATGCCAGATGACCAGTTGTTCTGTTCCGTCAATCGAGCTGGGGATACGAACCGCGTGCTGTGCTGCCGCCGCGCGTTGCTCGGCGAGCGTGAGACGTTTGGCTGGCGGTGGCTTCACGGGAGCAGAGGCCGGTGCGGTCGCAGGTTTGCTGGGCTCGATGGCCGCGGGCGGTGCGTTGATTTTTCCCTCGCGCTGAAAGGCCTGCCAGTCGGTGGCAAAGGCGGCGTTGATGAGCCAGGAGGCCGTGGCTCGGTTGCCCTTGAAATCTGCGAACGGGGTGACGCTCAGGGTTTGAGCGCCGCCCTTCGTCGGATCCCAGTTTTGGCCGAGGTGGCCTTTCTCGATGGGGAGGGAGGTGAGCTTCACGGGGCTTTGGCGAGCATCTCCAGCGGCCGGCACCCGCGCCGCGAAGCTGTGCCGGAGAAAGGAAAATACCAAGGGCCAGGTCTTTTCACCGGGGGCGTGACCGGTCTTCGGCTCGACGGCGAAGCTCCACACGGCGGCGTGGTTTTTTCTCAGCGTCGGGACCACGGCGAGATTCTCCTCCTTGGACGGACGCGCCAGAAAGGGATCGTCCTCGCCGAAGATGACCAACCCTGGCACCTGTGCCGCGCCGGGCTGATACACCTGAAACGTGATGCCGGGGCGCATCGACACCCAGCCCCAGACGCGATCCGGCGCAGACGCGGGGAACACCGCAGAGAAGCCGGTGCCGTTCGAGTGGCCGTAGAGAAAGAGCGGCGCATGACCCAGCTCAGGGTGGCCGGTTTTTTCGCCCCAAACCTGCAATCGATCGAAAAGTAAACTGCCCGGCCAGAAGCCCCGCTGCAGGGGATTGCCCACGAACTTGAACAAAGCCAGGTGCAGCTCCTGGGCGAGCGCGCGCAGGTCAGCACGGCGGAAGAGATTCTCGCCGCTGCCGTGGCCGGACATGACGACGATGCCTTTCACCACGCTCACCCCATCCGGCAGCCAGAGATCCCACTTCACCTCCTCGCGTTTGCCTTCGCCTTTCTGCTTCACCGCTTCGGCCCACTGCGCGGCACTGATTTTCCAATCCCAATTTCGCGCCACCACCTGCTGCGGCGCGGGCGTGCCCCACTTCGCTTCATCGAGCACGCCGTTCCAGCTCTGCGTGTCCTTCGACTGCACGTTCGCACTGACCCAACCGATGCTATGGCACTCGGGGAGGTGCTCGTAGCCGCTCCATTCCGTGCCGCCATGCGCACGTCTCGGCGCAGTCCATTGTTGATCGAGCCATGGCACGACCTTCTCCGCCCACTTTGCACCATGTTCGCGCAGGCCCTGGCCGCTGAAGTGAACACCCTGACCGTTACGTTCGCGCAGCTCGCCTTTGAGCGCGTCGCTGTCCGGGCCTGCAAAGGCGATGCCATCCTTCCACAGCGAGGCCTGCGCCGCGCGGATGTCGGCGCTGCCTTCGTCGCCGGGCACATGATAACTCGCCTGTGCGACAAACCACGGCGCTTCCCAGCCGATCGCCCGTCGCGAGTCGCGGATGAGCTTTTCGAGATACTTGCGGTAAAGCGGGCCCGCCAGCGTCCGCGACGTGTCTTTCTGGTTCGCATCGCTCTCGCCCTGATGCCAGAGCACGGCGCGAAAGCCTTGCGGTCCGAGTGGTTTCAAACGTGCGACGAAGGCGTCGTAGGCTGCGCCTTGGCTGGCCCAGGTGCCGTCGGGGCGTTTCTCCACGCGGCGCTCGATGGTGGGAGGATTCGGAAAGGTCGCGCCCTTGGGCAACCACTCGCGTACACTCGTCGCGCCGATGCCGCAGGCGATGATGCCCACGGGCACCTCTTGTTTGGCCACCACGGCATCGGCAAATGGCGGGATGAAACTACCCCCGCCACCGCTCGCGCCCGGCTGCGGATCGTCCGCGAGCCGCCAGCTCGTGCCATCAAATGTGGCGACGCGACCGCTCTGTGGTTTTTGTTTTTCCTGACCGTGATTAGCCGAGTTTGACTGTCCCGCGATGACGAACACCTCGCCCACGCCGACATGCTCGACAGCGCCAGAAGCGACCGCCTTGCCTCCGTGGGAAACGCGCACCTCGAGCCTCCACCAACCACCGGCCGCAGCGTCGAGGACGCCGGAAATCGTGCGGTTGGAAAACGTCGCATTGAGTCGCTGCCACCCTGCGTCCGACGCGGCGCCGACCAACCGCGCCTCCATGACCGCATCGCTCGGCACCACCTCGGGAAGCTGTCCCGCGATCTTCAGCATCCCCCGCGTGAGAGTGGCCCGCTGCACGACTTGGAAATCACGCGGCGAGGTCAGCGTGAGATTGGCGGCGTGCAGTGCGGCGAGGGGAGCGAGTAGCAGAACGAGGAGGAGGTATTTCATGCGGGTAGCGACCCGAGCCTGGAGAAACCAATCACGGCTAAAGCAAGCGCGTGAAACAGGTGGGCCACAGAGCGAGTTGCACAGAATATCCTCAGAAATCAAACGTCGTCGTAAAGATGAACTGGCGCCGGCTGACAATCCGCCACGCCGCGATTGAACCGTCCGCGTCCGCAGCGATGGGCTGCAGGCGGCCGCCCTCGGTCAGGTTGCGGACGTTGAATTGAAAGGTTGTCCCGACCTTGTTGCCAAACAGCCGCGTGCGATAGCCAGCAAATGCGTCCACATAAAGGTGCGCCTTGTCGTAGATCGGCCGCGTGGGATCATAGTCGGTGATGACGGCCGGCAGCTGCTGCTTACCCCAGTAGCCGATTGCTCCTTTGTCCTCCCAGCGCAGCGCGCCGCCGACGTTGATTCTTTTCAGGATGGAATTTTCGGTGATCCCGGCTAGCTGGAAGTTTGTCGTGGCGTTGGCGCGATACTTGCGAATCTGTGGATTGGAGAGACCCTCGGTGGCGAGCGCGAGGTTGAGCGGTGCTATGATGTTTGCCGCCACATCCTGCGCCTGCGTTTGCGAAGTGTTCGGATATCTGAAGGTGAACCACGGCTGACCATTGATTGGGTCAATGATCGATTGCCACACCTTCATGCGCTCAGCCAGGTACTGGGCGACTTCTTTGCCAATATGGCCCTGAATCGACTCGGACTCGGCGACGTTGAGCTTCAGCGTCCAAAATTTCGTCGGGTTGTAGTTGAGCTCGATCTCCCGACCCTTTGCGATCACGTCTTGGGTAGCGGTCATGCTGTATTGAAATTGATTCAGGAAACTTACCGGCATCTGCATGATGGCCGCTACCCGGGTATTCAATTCACTCGGCGTCAGCGTTTGGCCTTGAGCGGCGGCCGCCGCATTTGCCCAGATAATCGCCTGCTGCTGGAGCTGGTAAACCGCGAAGGAGGTCACCGGCAAATTGTTGATGCCGCCGATGTGGTCTACGCCGATGATGCGGGTCGCAATGATGCCGGCGTTGCCGGTGCGAGAGCGGAGTTGCCGCGTGTCATACTGGTTTGCCCGGATCACGAGCTTCCCGGAGAAAAGATTGAGCGCAAAACCGTAGTCCTTCCCCGTGCCACTGGGATCGGGTAGATTTTTTAGATAGATGTCGGTTTGAATTGTTGCCGGCTGGAAGCTGTCTGATTTGTTGGCAAACACGCTGAACCACTTCACCGGCTTGAGCACGATGCCGATATTCCGCGTTGGGCCTTTGCTCAGGAGCCAGTCGGTGGTCGGAAAGCTGAGAAAGGACTTCTCATCGACTGTGTAGCCGTCGGGGTTGATGTAGATCGGCGCGTTGGCCTGAGCGTAGCGCGCATCGTGCCGGAGGCCCAGGGTCGTCACGACCCGGTCGTCAAGAAAATGACTCTGGAGAATGGCGCCACGGCTCTTGAGAATCTGCCACGAGCGGCTGCTGCCATTGTAGGCGGGCGCGAGCCGGGCCTGTTCGGTGACCATCTGTCCGGCGCTGTTGACGCCCCAAGTAAACGGATAGACGCCCGGCGTCTGATAATTGAAGGGCGCATAGTCGACATTCTGTCCCTGATTATCACCCATGTAGAAAAAGAAGTTCGGCAGGGCCATCGTGGTGCCTTGAGGCAAGGTGCGTCCGTCCCTCATCGGCAGGCCGGCGGCGGCGCGGACTGCGTTGTTCAACCAGGGATGGTCGTCGATGATCGCGTCGCGGCTGGTGCGGCTCCATGACTTGAAATCCTTGTACTCGGTGAAGGCGCCCAGCTCGTGGCGGCCGAGCCAGCGCAGCCAGCTCCTGTCGCGAGTGAAGTCGAGCCGGTAGGCGAGTTGCGCGCGATAGGTGTCGCGATCAAGCGGGTTGGTGACCGTTTGGTTGATGTTGTTGATGAAGGGCCTGAGAAAACCCGGATTGGGCCGGCCATCGAGTAGGTTCTTGTTCACGTCGACCTGCAAAATCGCCTGGCTCAGCGTGCCGCCGGCAATGACGTTGCGCACGTACCGATCCGTCTGCTCACGGAACCAACCCAGTTGGACAAACGCGTTCTGGCGCCCGGTCGAAAGCAGCGACTGATCAATCAGCACCGAAGCGATCTCACTCTTGTCGTCCTGATGGTTGGGCGCCGCCAGATTGATGCGCGTCCAATCGTAGATGGCCTTGGAGGCCAGCGGCGGAAAATCGTTCACCAGCGGTTGGGAAACCCGGTAGCCGCTGGGGTCGAGCGCTGGTGCCTCGAAGAATGCCGGGCCATTTTGGGAGGCCGGGTTGGCCGGCCCCGTCGAGGTGTTGCTGGAAAGTCCGGAGCGCGAGGGTCCCCAATAGAACATGCCGTTTTGATCGAGCAGGAACACCGAGTTTCCCGGGTAGCGATCACGGTTGAGCACGGAGGGTAAACCAACCGTGGTGACTCCATTGATCGTTGCCGACGCAGTCACCGGATCCCAGGTCGGCGAACCGGCATTGCGCCACGCTGTGATCGATTCGCGCGGCGTGGTCGTATTGGGGCGGTTGCCATAGCTGTGATAATACGAAAACGAGCCGGAGATGCTAGTGGTCTTGAAAGGATTGAAACGGATCATGCCGTTGTAGCGCTCGGTCTGGTAGCCCGATGGTTTGAGCTGAAAGCCATCGCGCTGCCCGACGGCGCTACCGCGAATCGCCAACACACCCGGCTTAAGCACGCGGTTCAGGTCGAGGCTCGTGCGATAGCCACCGAAGCTGTCGTAGCGCGCGCTGACTTGGGAGCGGCTCTTGGAGAGATTAACGGAAGCCCGCACCGTGTTCACTGTTCCGGCGGCGTTACCGATGCCGAAGATATTGGAATTAGGTCCGCGTCCGAGTTCCACCGCGTCGACCTCAAGCACGTCGATCGGCGTGCGACCGCTCGTCTCAAAATTGCCGAAGGAGACATTCGCATTGCCCACGCCGCGAATGCGGTTGGCGGTGAGTGGATCGTATTGGGTATTATCGGTCGCGGAGCCGTTGCGGTCGAACGAGAAATTGGTGAACGTCGCCGTGCCCTCGGTGCTGGCCTCATAGGCGAAAATGTCGTCCATGTTGAGCAGCGCGAGGTCGGTCATCTGCTGTTTGGTGATGACCGTGATCGAGGCGCCGAGGTCCTCGAGTTTGGCGTTCATGCGCGTTCCCGAGAGCGTGTTGGCGCCGTAGTAGCCCGCGTCCTTTTCTGACGTGACCATGAAGGGTGAGAGTTCGACTGTTTCGCTCGTGGCGGGCGCGACCGGAGCGGTTTGGGCCGAGGCTTCAGCGGCGCCAAACGCGAGCAGGCTGAGGATCGAGAGCAGGGTGGGGGATTTCATCGGAGTTTGGGGGGCGTTCGTCTGGTTTCGGGGATTCGCGGTAGGTTCCGCCGGATTGGCGGGGGGTGAAATGGGTGTCGGTGAAATTCCCGGTCGGACCTGAGGTGCCAGCTTCTTCACTGCGATGGAGCCGCTGTCCGTTTGCACCGCGATCAGGCTCGTGCCGGCGAGAATCCGGTCGATGGCCTCGCGGGGTGTGAACGCCCCCTTGACTGCGTTCGTGCGCACGCTCGTGGCGTCGTCGGCGACGTAGAGAAGTTGCACGCGAGACTGCGCGATGAACTGCTTAAAAACCGCCGCCGCTTCACCCGAGGGAAGATCGAAGGACCGCTTGGCCGAGGCTTCGGGAGTCGTGGCAGCCCCTACGCTCGAGATCAAGGCGCAGCCCACCGCGAAATGTATCGCGAAGGTTGGCGGAAAGTAGACGCGGGGTAGGGGCACTGCTACTAAGACGAACCACCGCAAAAAACAGTTAGAGGCGGAGCGAAAGCGCCGCGGGTCGTGGCGGGCGGGCAACGGCGTCATGCGCAGCATAGACTGTCAGCCCAAGCCGTTTACCGAAGGGATACCTGCGCTCCAGCTTTCCGATCGGCGCTCAGTTATGGATTGCAGATCATACGTCATTGAAGTAGTGTCTAACGATGATCACTTTTGTCGAGGATGAGCAATTCACCAAAGCGGCCGACCGGCTGCTCAGTGGTGATGAACTCTTTGCCCTCATGCAGAAGCTCGCGGCGGAGCCCGAGGCCGGTGACATGATTCCGCAGTCGGGTGGCTGTCGAAAGCTCCGTTTCGCCGCCAGGGGCAAAGGCTCTCGCGGTGGAGCCCGCGTGATCTATTTTTATCGATCCAGCGCCGGGCAAATCTTGCTCCTGGAAATTTACGCCAAGAACGAAAAGACCAATCTTTCTCCCAACGAACTCAAGGTTCTTAAACAAAAGGCCAAGTCATGAAACCCGCAGAACTCAAAGAAATCGTGCGCCGCAAAACGGCCCTGCTCGCCGGCACCACCCGGCCCGGCCGCGTCACGCAACTCGTGCCCAACGGCAAAGGCGGCTACGTGCGGCGGCTGATCAACCCAGAGACCTATCGCAAGGCGCAGGCGGCCGACCAAGCTGCGAGCGTGACGGCGGCGAGGGCGAAGCTCGGGCTTTCCCAGCGGGAGATGGCTACCTTGATGGGCATTTCCCCACGGACCCTTCAGAACTGGGAACAGGGCCAGCGCGAACCCGATCAGGCGGCGAAAATGCTGCTGCGCGTGGCCGTGCGGCATCCGCAGTCCGTGCTCGATGCGGCCGAGCCAGTTTTGGCCCGCGCGGGTTGAGCGAGCATTCGTGGTCATCGCAGGACTCGGGTAGCGGAGGGTCCGCCAAACGTAACTCGGCAAAGCCACGGACCCGGCGTCCTCATGCCCAACACCCCGTCCGGCGTCACCGCCGCGAGCGCAGCACGGTTTCGTTGCCGCGCGTTTCGACCGCCACTTGGGCGGTGGCCGCGAGCAGCACCAAAAAACCATCGGGATCATCGGCACGGAAGGAACCGCCGAAACGCAGGCCCGCCAGCGCCACATCGGCGACCACGAATTGCTGGCGATTGTAGCGATTGAACTCCGCGACGATCTCGGCGAGTGGCGCCGCCTCGAAGGCGAGCGTGCGCTGCTGCCACGCCAGCGCCGCCTCGATTTCGCTGCGGGCCAACCGCTCCACGGTGGCGGTCACGATTGGCGCGCTGGGCTTCGGAATGCTCACCTTCGCTTTTTCGCCGGCGGAAAGCACGGGCGCATCACGCGTCGCTTCCACTTTCGGCAGGAGCGTCGCGCGGGGCGCGCCGGGCTGCGCAGACTCCACCCCGACTTTGCCCTCGGTCACGAGGACCTCTACCGATCCAGCAGCCGTGGCGACGCTGAAGGCCGTGCCCACCGCGCGGACGCCGACGCCATTGGCCTCCACCACGAACGGGCGCGCGGGATCCTTCGCCACGGTAAAGTGCGCCTCGCCGCGGAGCAGCTGAATGTGGCGCTCGTGCCGGCCCAAGCTGACGGCGATCGCGGAGGACGGGCGCAGCCGCACAACGGAGCCATCGGGCAGGTTGACGCGCTTGAGCATGCCGGCTTCCGCCGTGGTCGACTCGGCGAACTGCGTTTCCTGGTCGCCCGGTCGTTGCCAGACCCAGGCGGCGATGGTGAGTGAGGCCGCGGCCGCCAGCGAAGCGGGCAGCCAGAAGCGGCGCGTCCGGTGCGCCAGTGTGGAAACGCCGGGAGAATCAGCCGAGGGCGCAGTCGTCGCGGCCAGAGAGGCCAGCGAGAGTTCGCGGGTGCGATCCAAGAGCGACCACGTGTCCTCCATGTCGCCGAACAGCTCGGCGTGACGGGCATCTTGCTCGAGCCAGCGGATAAATTCCTCATGCTCGGAGGACGTCAGGCCGGCGTCTTGACGCGCCCGCCATTCCGCCGCCGCGCGCACGGCGGCAGCACCAGCGTCGCGGTCGCCGTCGCCGGGCGATTGGCGTGGGTCAGGGGTCATGGCGATCTTTCCGCAGCAAACCGCGGGCCCGAAAATATTCCCGGCAGCGCAGCATCGCGAGGGTGATGTGGGCGTTCACCGTGTTGCGAGTGATCCCGAGGCGCGCGGCAATTTCTTCGTGGGAGAGGTCGTGATATTTTCGCAAGATGAGTACTTCGCGGCAGCGCTCGGGCAAGGTGCGGATCGCGGCGGCGAGCGTTTCGAGTTCGAAGTCGACATCGGGAGAGGTGGCATCGGCGTTACCCTCTAAGACGAACGAGCCCTCGGAATCAGTTAGAGGCTCGAATGCCACGACCCGATCTCTCCGCACGCGATCGAGCGCGGCATTACGCGCCGTGTTGAACAGATACGCCTTCGGATGGTCGATTTTTCCTGCGGCGCGGGCGCGAAAGACGCGCAAGTAGGCTTCCTGGAGGACATCGTCGATATCGCGCACCGAGGCAAACCGCGCTTGCAGCCAGGACCGCAGCGCCGGCTCGTGCGGGAGCACTTCGGAGGCAAACCAAGCGGCGTGATCGGGACGGGGCGAATCCACGGCGAGACGAATGCAGTTGCGAACCGCGGAGTTCAAGTGCGGATGCGGGCGAGGCGAAAGTCTCGCGCCAAGCTGGCAGGTTGCTCCGCGCACCCCGGCCGCTGCCGTCGCCCGCAATCAATAACTGAAGCGGCTCGTGATCACCCATTCGAGCGGGGGATTGGTAAATGAAGAGTTAGTTTTCCTGAAACGCGGGGCTCGCCACGATCCCGTGGATCATGTCGCGGAGACCGCGCCCGGGGGTGCGCAGGTCCTTGACGATGGTGTCCACGGCAGCGCGGTCGGTGAGGCCGGGCTCGCGGCCGATGGCGTAGGTCAGGAGCTTCTGCGCAAGGGCGCGGGTGGTGTGCTCGTGGCGCTCGATGAGCAGGTGGCGGAAGTCGGCGACGCCGGTGAATTTTTCGCCCGTCGGTAGGTCGCCGCTCGAATCGATCTTCTGCTCTTTCGCGTAGGTCGCGCGCCAGCCGCCGATGGCGTCGAAGTTTTCCAACGCGAAGCCGTAGGGATCGATCTTTTGGTGACACGCGGCGCAGGTGGCGTTCTCGCGATGTTTGGCGAGCTGCTCGCGGATCGTCTTGGCTCCGCTGGCGTCGGGTTCGATGACCGGCACGTCGGGCGGCGGCGGTGGCGGCGTGTAGCCGAGGATTTTTTGTTGCACGTAGACGCCACGCACGACGGGCGAAGTATCGACGCCGTTGGCCGAGGCGGTCAGGAACGCGCCTTGTCCGAGGAGACCGCCCCGCACGCCTGGCGGCACGGACACCTGCCGCAGGTGCACGCCCTCTACCGGCGGTAGACCGTAGTGCTGGGCGAGTTCGCGATTCAAAAACGTGTAGTCGGCGGCGACGAATTCGCGCGGGGGCAGATTGCGGTCGAGCACGTGGCGGAAAAATGCCGCCGTCTCGCCGCGCATCGCCGCTTCGAGGTTGTCGCGGTAAAAGCTGATGAAGTCGGGCGAAGGCGGCATCTCGCCGAGGTTGTCGAGGTTCAGCCAGAGTCGGACGAAGTTCTCCACGAAGCGCTGCGACTTCGGGTCGGCCAGCATACGATCCACCTGCGCGCGCAGGGTCGTGGGTTCGTGAATTTTTCCGTCGTGGGCGAGCTGGAGCAGCGCCGCGTCGGGCATCGACGACCAGAGGAAATACGACAGACGCGACGCCAGCGCGTGGTCGTTGAGTTTACCGGTGCCGTCGTGCAGATGGAGGAAGGCAGGTGAACAGAGGATCGCTTGAAAACCGAGTTGCAGTGCGGTGAGCGGCTGCATGCCCGCGTCGAGTTTGGCGGCAACGAGCGTCTCGATGGGAGTGAGTTCGCCGGCCCGCAGGGGGCGGCGAAACGCGGCGGCGGCGAAAACGCGGAGGCGTTCAGGAATAGTCGCGCGGTTGATTTGGTCGGGCCGGAGGTTGGCGTAAAGCAACGCGTGACCCCGAGTCGGCCACTGATCGAGGTGCGGACCGTTGACCTGCATTTCCCAGATGCGGAGCTTGGGGCCGCGATAGACTTTAAGGAGAGCAACCGAGCGCTCGCCAGGATTTTGGATGGCTGCGGGTGCCTTCAGTTCGGGATACCGCTCGCCATTGCGGCTCATGAGAAAGGCCTGCCGCTTGGCCCTGACCGGGCCGTTGCGGAAGCGCACCTCGGGTTCCTCGCCGCGCTCGAGATCCACGGTCCACTCGAACCACTGGGGCTGTTCGCTGGTGAGTTCCACCAAGGCGAGCGTGCGCTGCGTGGTGATGTTGCCCGTGCTCTCGACGCTGCCCTCGCGATTCACTGCGGCGATTTCCATCACGATCGGATCGCCGTTCCGGTAGTCGTCGATGAAGTCGTAGGGGTGCGTGCGGTCGATGGCGGCGGCTTGGATGCGAATCGTGTAGCGCCCGCTCTGCGGCGCGCCGCCGCGCGCCATCGGTGCGAACCCGATGTGCCCGCCGCGATACTGCCGCCCGACGAGATCGTCATAGCCCTTGTCGGAGACCCAGCGATAACGGTCCGTCTGAAAGAGCTTGGGCAGATCGGCGATTTTTCTTTTCTCGAAATAGAATGGCGAGCGTTGCGCGTAGCCCTTCGTCTCCGGTTTCGGCCCAAACGCCGTCGCACGCTTGATGGCTTCCTCGGCGGCGACGAAATAGTGATCGAGCAACATCCCCGACGTCACTTGCGCGGCGGCATTATTGTCGAAGCCACCGACGCGCGATTCCGGCGGAAAATCGACGGTGGGATTCCATCCCGCGACGTTGAGTCCGAGCAGGTCGCCGATGGTCTGGCGGTATTCGTAGCTGTTGAGCCGGCGCAGCACCGTATGAGGTGCGGTGGCTTTGAAACGCTGCGCCGCCTCACCGACGGAGGCCGTGATCGCATCCACGGCCGCGAGGATTTCCGGTTTCGGTGGCTGCTTCTCCTTGTGCGGCGGCATCTCGCCCTGGTTGAGCTGATCGAGAATCTCCTGCCAGAGGAGCGCCTCGTCCGGAGTTTTGATTGCTGCGGTGAGCGAATCGAACCGCCGGTCGCCCTTCTGTTTCTCGGGGCCGTGGCATTTGATGCAGTAGGTCTTCAGGAACTCGGGGGAAGGGCCGGCAAAAAGATGGGCGGTAAAAAATGCTGAGAACAGAAGTCCCCATCTTTGACCGCACATTTTTTTGCCGAATAAAAACTCAGCGAATGGTGGTGAAGGTAACATGGCGGTGATTGATATTGGCCCAATGAATGGCCTTGAGGGTGGTGTGTTGAATGAGGCGGCGGGCATGTACCTCAAACGCTTCAAGTCGATCCGGGAAGCCGGTTAGCTTGAAAGCGACATCAGGTGCCAGGAGGCGCATCGTTTGATCGTGCAGATGTCCTTTCGCTCCCATGACTGGCACAGGCATCAGAACCCGCTCCTCGCCACCCAGGAAGTGGGTCAACGCCTCTTCGTAGAGCCCCGTCTCAAGGCCGGAACCCCAGTCTTTGATCACGCTCATCAGGTGGTCATGGAAGCAGGCTGACCCGGCAACGGCAGGTTCGAACTTGGACGTGTCCACGGCTGGATTTCGCAACGCATCCAACCGCAAGTGGCAGTTCACGAACTCAGCGCTTACTCGCTCGGGACGGACGTTGATGAGCTTGCCATGCGGGAGATCAAAGAGGAGCAGGTAGTTGATGGTCTGACCGCGATGACGGGAGGCAATACTCTCGGCGGCCTTGAACTCGAAAATCCCTCGTTTGTGGGCGAGGACGTCGAGTTTGTAGAGCTTCGAGAACGATCCGTGAGTGACGGTGACCGGGAGTTCCAGCTCCATGCTTGGCAACCTGCCGGCGAGCTCGCGTTTATAGACGGCTTCATCGAAGAAGCGACCGAACTCGTGGTGGATTTCATACACGCAGTTCATCACCTCGTAGGCGATCTGACCGAACTCGGATTGAGTCGGGCGGATGGTTTCGGTGGTGCGGGTGATGGGCATCGGGAATGGGTTTCGCGGCAAAAAGATGTGCGGCAAAAGATGAATGCAGTGATCCTATTTTTTACCGCCCATCTTTTTGCCGGCCCAAATCACCCGATCTTCATTGGCGAAAACGTGCCCGTGCTGCGCCCGAAGCCCTCGCGCTCCACGCCGAACCACTGGAGCGAGGACAGCCAGAGATTGGACAGCTGGATCCGTTTGCGCTCTTCGGCCGGGCACACGACGTGGCCCTGATGCTGGAGGCTGCCTCCGGCGAGGATCACCGGGAGATTGCGGTTGGAGTGGGTGGAGCCGTTGCCCATGCCGCTGCCGATCACCACGAGCGTGCTGTCCAGCAGACCCGCTTCCTTTAGTTTCCCTAACACGTGCGCGAACTGCGTGATCAAGTATTTCTCCACGATCTGCAATTGGGTGAGCAGACCCTCCTGTTTACTGTGATGTGACAGCCCGTGGTAACCGCCGACGTTGAGGTCGGTCGTGTGAAATTGCAGCGGGACTTCGAACGTCGCCACGCGCGTCGAATCCGTTTGCAGCGCGAGCGCCATCAAATCCAAAAACAGCGGCATCTCTTCGATCTGCAATCGCTCCGCGTCCGTGATCGCATTAATGGGCGACTTCGGCTTCGGCCGCCCCAGCCACGCCTCGGACATTTGCAGCCGCCGCTCTGCGTCGCGCACCGACGTCAGATATTGGTCGAGTTTGCTGCGGTCCGCCGCATCCAGATTTCCACCCAGGTGCTTCGCCGACTCTCGCAACGCATCGAGCACGCTGGCGCGGTGCGACAGACGCTCGCGCTCCGCGACCTTGGCGCCTGCGCTCGCCTCGACAAACAGCGCTTCGAACAAACGCGCGGGATTGTTCACCGGCGGGATGCGCACGCCCGCGCGGTTCCAGCACATGTCCGTGCCCTCGGCCAATCCCGCGGTGATCGAGGGATAGCGCGTCGCGGAGCCGACGTGTTCTGCGGCGACCTGGTCGATCGAAATATTCTTTTCGGGAAATCCCGCCGACTCTTCCTTTTTCACGCCGGTCAGGAACGAATGCACGGCGCCGTGTCCACCCTTCGCATCGTGATCGAGATGGGAGAAAACGGTGAAGTCCTTCCGATAGGCCTGCAACGGGGCGAGCGTCTTGCTGAGTGTAAACTGGCGCCCATCCGTCGTCGGGAAAAACCCCTCCGGCCAGAAGCCCAGATGATTGCCGATGCAGAGCAGCCGGCGCGGATCGGTCTTCGGAGCCGTGGCCGCAAAGCCGACGTTGAGACTCTCGAACGCCGGGAGTGCGAGTGCCATTCCCAGGCCGCGGAGGAAATGGCGGCGATCGATGAAAGGCGTGGAGGGTGTTTTGTTACGCTGAGTCGGACGTTCGGTGAAGCCGGGGGGGAGTGGTCTGATGTTCACAGCTTCACGGCTTGCTGCCCGGACTCGGTCTTCGGCTTGGGTTGCAGACCGGCGAAGGTGTGCGTGGCCGGCTTATCCGCGCCGATTTTGATGGTGTGTTTGCCGGTGGAATAGACTCGCGGATGGAAGCGGCCGCCTTGGGCGCGGACGGTGTAGAGGATGTCGCCCGTCGCTTCCTCGATGACTTGCACGACGGGATTCGGTACGCCTGCAAACACCAGCTCCGGCAGCCAGCCCGCGACGTTGCGTCCGTCGTTCGCCTCCATCGCGACGGTGATGGGCCAGCCGGGGAATTGCGCTTTGGCGCCCTGTTTCGCATCGGAGAATCGCGGCCAGCACTCGAACGTGATGGTGCGCTTCCGCTTGTCGAAGCGGGCGATGCCGTAGCCGTCGGCGCGCTGTTTTTCGTCGGCGACGTCCGGCGGATTGGCGTAGGCCA
>CANIJN010000030.1 GCA_947467625.1 Opitutia bacterium
TATCTCGGCGTCGCCAATCCCACGCTGGTTACCACGAGCACCGGCCCGCAGGGCGGCACCACCGTGGCGTCACAGACGTATCACAACGTAAATGTGACTTACAATTTCGGCGCCAAGCACGCGCGTTCCTCTTTCCGCGGCCTCTCCGTGCAGCTCACGGTCAACAACGTCTTCGACAGCGAGCCGCCCTTCGACGCCGGCAACAACCGCGCCCCGTTCTTCTACAGCCGCTACGGCAATGTCCGCTTGCGCGACTACGTCCTCCGCGTGAAAAAAGATTTCTAAACCCGCGCCTCGCCTACGCCCAACCGCAAAATCCTCCACTCCGCTCATGTCACGTTTTCTCCCCACTGTCCTCCTCGCCGCCGCTGCGACGCTCGCACTCCCCGCGCGCGCGCACGCCGCCGCGCCGCAAAAACCCAACGTCGTCCTCATCCTCGCCGACGACCTCGGCTGGACCGATCTCGCGTGCTTCGGCAGCGATCTCCACGAGACCCCCGCCATCGATCAACTGGCGCGCGACGGCATGAAGTTCACGCAGAACTACTCTGCCTGCACCGTCTGTTCGCCGACCCGCTCGGCGCTCATGACCGGCAAGTATCCGGCACGAACGCACATCACGGATTGGATTCCCGGCGCCATGCCCGACAACCCGAAGCTCCTCGTCCCCGACTGGACGAAGTATCTTCCGCTCGAGGAGACGAGCATCGCAAAAGTGTTCAAGGCCGCCGGCTATGCGACCGCGTCGATCGGCAAGTGGCACCTCGCCAAGGTCGGCACTCAGGAATCCTATCCCGAAGCGCACGGCTTCGATCTCAACATCGCCGGCACCGACAAAGCCCAGCCACCGACCTACTACGCGCCGTGGAAAATCCCGACCCTGAAGCCCGAGGGCAAAGACGGCGAACACGTCACCGACCGCCTCGCCGAAGAGGCGGTGAAATTCATCGAACGGGCCAAAGACCAACCATTCTTCCTCTACCTTCCGCACTTCGCCGTTCATACGCCGATTCAGGGTCGTCCCGATCTCACGGAAAAATATCGAAGAAAAATCGCTGCAAAGGGTGAGGATAAACTCATCCACAAAAACCCCGACTACGCCGCCTTGACCGAAGGCCTCGACATCGCCGTCGGCCGCGTCCGGGCCAAGCTCGCCGAACTCAATCTCACCGAGCGCACCATCGTCATCTTCACTTCCGACAACGGCGGCCGCGTCCCGACCACGTCGAATCTGCCGCTGCGCGTCGGCAAGGCCTCCGCCTACGAGGGCGGCGTGCGCGTGCCGCTGATTGTCTCGTGGCCGGGCGTGACGAAGCCCGGCACCGTGTCCGCCTCACCCGTCATCACCATGGATCTCTTTCCGTCCCTCGTGGAAATGGCCGGCCTCCCCGCGTCGGCCGCCCGCACCGCCGTCGACGGCGTGAGCATCGCACCGCTGCTGCGCGGCGGCACGAAACCCGCCCGCGACACGCTCTTCTGGCATTATCCACACCACCAACACTACCAACTCGGAGGGGCGATGCCTTACGGCGCAATCCGTTCGGGCGATTTCAAACTCGTCGAATTTTTCAACGATATGCACGTCGAGCTCTACAATATCCGCGAAGATATCGGGGAAAAAAGCGACCTCGCCACCGCGCAGCCGCAACGCACGGCGCAACTCCGCGCCCGCCTGCACTCGTGGCGTCAGGAAGTCGGCGCGCAAATGCCCACACCCAATCCTACGCACGATCCTTCGCGCCCCGAATTCACCCCTCCCCCAGGCAAAGCCAAGAAAGCGGCGAAATAAGCACCGCAAGAACCCGTTCCGCGCCCATGGCTCATTTCCCCGCTTTTCTTCTGCTGCTGGGCTTTTGCGTTGCCGTCACGCGCCCCGCATCCGCCGCCTCCACCGCCGCGAAACCGAATGTCCTCCTCGTGCTCGTTGACGATCAGGGCTACGGCGATCTCGCCGTGCACGGCAACCCCGTGCTCAAAACCCCGCACATGGACCGGCTGCACGCGGAGAGTATTCGCTTCACGGATTTCCACGTGCAGCCGATGTGTACACCGACCCGCGGACAGCTCATGACCGGCGTCGATGCCCTGCGCAACGGTGCGATGAACGTCAGCAGCGGCCGCACGAATCTGCGGCGTGATTTTCCGACGATGCCCGAAATATTCGCCGCCGCCGGCTACCGCACCGGAATGTTCGGCAAATGGCACCTCGGCGATAACTACCCCTACCGCCCGCAGGACCGCGGGTTTCAGGAATCGATCTGGTATCAGTCATCGAGCATCCCTTCCGCCGCCGGCTACTTTAACAACGACTACTTCGACGACGTCTACCAGCACAACGGCGTCAACCGGAAGTACGAGGGCTACACCACCGACGTGTTTTTCCGCGAGGCGCAGACTTGGATGAAACAACAGGCGGCCCGCCACGAACCGTTCTTCTGTTACCTACCGCTCGCCGCCGCCCACGGTCCGCTCTTCGTGCCCGACCGCTACCGCGAGCCCTACCGCCAGCAGAAGCCCGCGATCGCGAGCTTCTACGGCATGATCGCGAATATCGACGAGAACCTCGGGCGGCTCGATGCGTTCCTCCGCGAAAACGGGCTGCACGAAAACACGATTCTCATTTTCATGACCGACAACGGCACCGCCACCGGCGACCCTGTCTTCAACGCCGGCATGCGCGGCAAGAAAATCGCGCTCTACGAAGGCGGCCATCGCGTGCCGTTTTTCATCCGCTGGCCCGCGGGAAAACTGCGCGCGGCCGGCGACGTCGCCGCCCTGACACAGGTGCAGGACGTTCTCCCCACCCTCCTCGAACTCTCCGGCGTACCGAAGCCCGCTGCGGCCAGGTTCGACGGCACGAGCCTCGCGGGCCTCCTGCGTGATCCCGCCGCGACACTGCCCGATCGGAAACTCACGATTCAGTTCTCCCGCATGAACGACTCGCGCCCAAAGCCGGGCGATGGCGTCGTGCTGTGGCAACGCTGGCGCCTCGTCGCCGACAAAGAGCTCTACGATCTCGCGACCGACCCCGCGCAGGAGCGCAACGTCATTGCGCAATTCCCGGAGGTGGCGACCGCGTTGCGCGCTCACTACGCAACGTGGTGGGCCGGAGTCGAACCGCGCTTGCTCGAGGTCAGCCCGATCCACCTCGGCTCGGCCCGCGCCAATCCCGTTCAACTCTCACCGTGCGATTGGGTGGATGTATTTTTCGATCAACAAAACCAAGTGCGCCGAACGAAAAAGAACGGCGCGTGGTCGCTCTTCGTCGAACACGCCGGCGACTACGAAATTTCTCTGCGACGCTGGCCCATCGAAGCCGATGCGCCGATCGCCGCCGCCATGCCCGCTTTCCAAGGGGTGGATGGTGGCTTTGCCGCCGGCGACGCCTTTCCCGTCGCAAGCGCCGAGCTAAAAATCGACGCGGAGCTACGACAGCAAGCCGTCACTTCCGCCGACAAAGCGGTCACCTTCCGCGCAACCTTGCCGCGCGGCCCGGTCGTCCTGGAAACGTGGTTTCGCGATTCCGCCGGCCAGGAAATCGCCGGCGCCTACTACGTCTATGTCCGTGCGCTGCGTCCCGGAAAGTGATTTGCGGCGCCCCCCCTTTTTTTTCACCTTACGCCCACCCAAGCCTTCCGCCTCACCGACAATCGTCCCCCCGTTCACTTCGCTCCACGTCCTGCGACCCGCTTTCCCGAAATTCAGCATCATGACCCATTCGAAATTCTGTCTCTACGTCGCCCTCTTCGCCGCCGCCCTAACCGCTGCACACGCCGCCCACCTCACGCTGCGTCAGGACCCCGCCACGCACACGATTTCTGTCTACCGCGATAACGTCCCCGCGCCCATCCTCACGCAAAACGCGAAACCCGATTTTCGCCCCTACCTACACCCGATCATTTCACCCGACGGCAAGAGCGTCCTCACCGAATTTAGCCCCGATCACCACAAGCACCAGACCGGCATCTACTGGGGCCTCACGCGCGTCAACGGCCGAGACTATTTCCACAACCCCGACAACGGCTACTGGCGCCGCATCTCCAGCGAGGCGATCGTCACGCAGGGCAGCGAAGTCAAATGGTCCACTGTTTACCATCTCCTCGACGGCTCCGGGCAGCCGATCATGGCCGAGACGCAGACGTGGACCATGCGCGACAGTGGCGACCGCTACCTGCTTGATCTCGAATGGAGGGGCGAGGGTCTCGTCGATCTCACCGTCGCGAAATATGAATACGGCGGGCTCTTCGTCCGCATGCCGTGGCGCGCTGGCATGGAGGGCGCCGTGGTCAACAGCAACCGCCAGCGCGACGACCGCGCCACCGGTCAGCGCGCGGTCTGGGTCGACATCGGTCTCAAACTCGAGGGCCGCACCGACCAAGCGCACATCGCCGTGTTCGATCATCCGAAAAACTCCGACTACCCGCTCCCGTGGCGCGTCGATGGCCAGCTCGGCGTCGGCCCGAGCCGCGCTATCTCCGGCGACTGGTCCATCGCCAAGGGCAAGACTGAGACCATCCGCCATCAGCTCGTCGTCTACTCCGGCGCACTCAACGACCTCAAGATGACCGAGAGCTGGAAGGCCTACACCGGCCAAACCAACGACAGCATCCTTTGGCGCCTCGCCAAGGCCGAGGGCCTCAAGGCGACCTTCCTCACCGGCGAACAGGCCGCCGCCAAAATGACCGTCCCCGCTGGCTTCGAAGCGAAACTCGCCGCCGCCGAACCGATGATCACCCAGCCGATGGCCTTTTGCTGGGACGACCGCGGGCGCATGTGGGTCGCGGAAAATCGCGACTACGAAACCCGCAAGACCGGCTTCGCCAACCACGGCGACAGCCGCATCGTCATCCTCGAAGACACCGACGGCGACGGGAAATTCGACACGCGCAAGGTCTTCGTCGAAGGCATCCCGTTTCCCGCGGCCATCGCGGTGGGCTTCGACGGTCTCTGGCTCGGCGCGCCGCCGAATCTCCTCTTCGTCCCGGACAAGAACCGCGACGACCAGGCTGACTCCGCCATCGAGATTCGTCTCACCGGCTGGGGCATCCAGGACCGCCATGAAACGCTCAACAGCCTCAACTGGGGGCCCGATGGCTGGCTCTATGGCTGCCAGGGCTTCGCGACCCGCTCGACGGTCGGCAAACCCGCCGACGGCGGAAAACTCTTCAAAAAGGGCGAGCCGTTTCCCGAAAAGATCCCGGTGGTTGACGGCCAATACATCGACGGCGGCGTCTGGCGCTATCATCCGACCAAGGACCGCTTCGAAATTGTCGCGCACGGTTTCAGCAATCCGTGGGGTCTCGATTTCGACGACCACGGCCAAATGTTTATCACCGCCTGCGTGATTCCGCATCTCTGGCACGTCATCCCCGGCGGCATCTACCACCGCCAAGGGGGCAAACACATCAACCCCGCCATCTACGACGATATCAAGACCATCGCCGACCACAGTCACCGCTCCGCCCACGGCGGCGCTCGCATCTACCTCGCCGATGAATTCCCCCGTGAATACCGCGACCGGATTTTCATGGCCAACATTCACGAGCACGCCGTGCTCACCGATACGCTCGTGCCCAAAGGCTCCGGCTTCATCGGCCAACACGGCGACGATACGCTCCTCGCCAACGACGCCGCGTGGGTCGGCTTCAGCATCGAGATCGGTCCCGATGGCGCCATCTACGTGCTCGACTGGCACGACGGCGACATCTGCGGCAATTCCCTCACCGAGAAAGAAACCGGCCGCATCTTCCGACTCGCTCCCAAGGGTCTCGCCGGAAAAGCAAACCTCAACCTCGCCGCGCAGTCCGACCTCGAGCTCGTCGCGCTCCTCCAACATCGCAACGATTGGTACGGCCGCCGCGCCCGCGTGATCCTCCAGCAGCGCGCCGCCGAGGGCCGCCTCTCCGCCGCCGTGCCCGCGCGCCTCTGGGAGATGTTCGCCCAGGCGAACACCGCCGCGCAAAAACTCCGCGCCCTCTGGGCGCTGCACGTCACCCAAAATCTCCCCGCCGATCGCCTGCTCCCGCTGCTCGATCACCCGGAGCCTTACATTCGCGGCTGGGCCATCCAACTCCTCGGCGAGGATCTCTCCGTCGGCCCCGCCGCGCTGAAAAAATTCTCCGCCCTCGCCGTCTCCGATCCGTCGCCCGTCGTGCGCCTCTACCTCGCCGCCGCGCTGCAGCGGATTCCGCTCGCCGAGCGTTGGCCGATCGCCGCAGGTCTCCTCGCCCACCCCGAGGACATCGCCGATCACAATCTCCCGAAGCTGATTTGGTCCGGCGTCGAATCCCTCGTTCCCGTCGACGCTCCCCGGGCCCTCGCCCTCGCCGCAGGCAGCGCCATCCCGCAGCTCACCCAGTGGTTCGCCCGACGCGCCGCCGCCGCCCAACACGTCGAGGCCGTCGCCGCCACCCTCGCGACCGCCTCCTCGCTCACCACCCGCCTCGCCCTGCTGCAGGGCCTGCGCGATGGTCTCGCTTCCCTCGGCCGCCGCGAGACGAGCCCGCCGAAAAACTGGGGCACCACTGCCGCGGCGCTCGTCGCCACCGGTGACGCCACACTGCGCGAACTCGTCACTCAGGTGAGCCAGCTCCTCGGCGATACCCAGGCCGCCGCATCCCAGCTCGCGGTCCTCCAAGACCGCACCGCGCCCGTTGAACGGCGCCGCGACATCCTCCGCGGTTTCGCCCGCGATGCCTACGTCGAGGCCCTCCCCGCCACCCTCTCGCTCCTCGACGAAGCGCCCCTGCGGCGCGACGCCATCCGCGCGCTCGCTGCGTTTGATGACGCCCGCGTCGCCCAAAACCTTCTCGCCCGCTACGCCGCGCTCGACGCTGCCGACCGGGCCGAAGCCATTCTGACGCTCTCAGGTCGGCAAACCACCGCCCGGGCGCTCCTCACTGCGCTCACCCAAAACACCATTCCGAAACGCGACGTCAGCGCCTTCGCCGCCCGCCAACTCCAACGCGTGCTCGGCCCTTCCTTCGTCGATTTCTGGGGCCCCGTCGCCCAACCGGACGGCGAAAAGCAGGCCGACATCGCGAAATTCAAGCGTCTCCTCACCGACGCCGAGTTTGCCCGCGCCAAGCCCTCCCACGGCCGCGCCCTCTTCGAGCGCACGTGCATCGCCTGCCACACACTTTACGGCACCGGCGGCAACCTCGGCCCCGACCTCACCGGCTCCAACCGCGCCAATCTCGACTACATCCTCACCGAGATCATCAACCCGAGCGAGGTGATGCTTGAGACCTACCAACTCGTCACCGTCACGACCCGCGACGGCCGCACCCTCTCTGGCAACGCCGCCGCCGAGGACGCCCAGCAACTCACGCTCCGCCTCGTCGGCCAAGACACCATCATCGCCAAAGCGGACATCCTCTCTCGCGAGAAATCGCCGATTTCCCTGATGCCCGAAGGCCTGCTCAAAGCGCTCTCGCACGACGAAGTCCGCGACCTCCTCGCCTACCTGCGCACCACCAGTCAAGTCCCGCTCCCTCAGCCCTGAGCCCCACGCCGCGCGGCCGCCGGTGAGTCCTATTTTCTGACTCACCGACACACCGCCTCCTTGCTCCAGCGCCGTTTTTTCGCTCACCCTCTACCATGCCCCCATTCCGTCTCGCCGCCCTCCTCCTGCTCGCGCTGCCCTGCGCCGCGCAGCCCATCCGCGTGCTCTACCTCGGCACCGCCGAACGCACGCCCCGCATGACCAGCCACGCACTCATGCGTGACCTGGGCCGGGACGCGATCTGGTTCGATTACGTTTCGGACCCTGCCGCCGCCACCCCAGACTTCGTCGCCAAATTCGACCTCATCGTCCTCGACGCCCCGGCCGACCCCTTCGCAAAAACACTCGCCACCGTCCCCGCCGCCAAGCGCCTCGCCGCTGCCACCCTCGGCGACTCGACCGCCGCCGACTACGCCACCACCGCGAAGGCCAAACTCCTCTCCACGGTCGGCCGCGACCGCGTCGCCTCGTGGGAAAAATTTCTCGCCCAGCGCGAGCCCGAGCAGCGCGAAGCCCGCCCCACCATCGCCAACTACGAGAAGCGCGCGCAGCCGGTCACCTTTCAATTTCCGCTCAACGTCAAAGGCAGCCGCGAGCGCACTCAGGTCGCCCCCGATCTCCGCCTCGAACTCTTCGCCAGCGAACCCGACATCTCGAAACCTATCTTCATGGCCTGGGACGAGCGCGGCCGCCTCTGGATCGCCGAAGCCCGCGACTACCCGCACGCCGTCACACCCGACGGCATGGGCACCGACAGCATCAAGATTTGCGAAGACACCGACGGCGACGGCCGCGCCGATAAATTTACGATCTTCGCCGACAAGCTCAACATCCCCACCGGCTTCGTCTTCGCCAACGGCGGCATCGTGGTCGCCCAGTCGCCGCGTTTTCTCTTTCTCAAAGACACCAACGGCGACGATAAGGCCGACCTCCGCACCGAGATCATGACCGGCTGGGGCATCAACGACACCCACGCGCAAGCCAACAACCTCCACTACGGCTACGACAACTGGCTCTACGGTGCCGTCGGCTACTCCGGTTTCAGGGGCACCGTCGGCGGGATCGAAAAACAATTCGCCCAGGGTACGTATCGCTTCAAGGCGGACGGCTCCGCGCTCGAGTTTCTCCACCAATTCACCAACAACACGTGGGGCCAGAGCGCCAACGCGTTTGGTGACCAGTTCGGCGGCACCGCCAACAACGCCCCCCTATTCTTCGGCGGCATTCCCGCGACCATCGTGCCCAAAGGCACGCGCGCCATGACCGCCAAGCGCATTAACACCGAGGACAAGACCCACACCATCACGCCGAACTTCCGCCAAGTGGACGTCATGGGCGGTTACACCGCCGCCGCCGGCAGTGCCTTCATTTATTCAGACAATCTCCCCGCGCGCCTTCAGGGCATGGCCATGATCTGCGAGCCCACGATGAAGACGGTCGCGCTCTTCGACGTGCGCCGCGACGGTGCCGGTTACGTGGCCCACGACGCCTTCAATCTCGTCGCCAGCAGCGATGAATGGCTGTCCCCCGTCTTCGCCGAGGTCGGGCCCGACGGCGCCGTGTGGTTCTCCGATTGGCAGAACTACATTATCCAACACAACCCCACCCCGAGCCTCGAGCGCGGCGGCTACGCCTCCAAAACCGGCGTCGGTGGCGCCCATGAAAATCCCCTCCGCGATAATTCCCGCGGCCGCATTTACCGCGTCGTCTGGGATAAATCCAAGCCCGCCGCGATCACGTCGCTTCAAGGCGCGACCACCGCGCAACTCGTCGCCGCCCTGGGCAGCGGCAATCAATTCTGGCGCCTCACCGCCCAACGCCTGCTCGTCGAGGGCCAACGCACCGACGCCTCGGCTTCACTCAAATCGGCAGTCGCCGGCAGCTCCGCCGTCAAAGCCCTCCACGCCCTCTGGACGCTGCACGGCCTCGGCCAACTCGACGCCGCCACCCACCGCAGCGCACTCACCCACGCCGAACCCGCCGTCCGCCGCAACGCCACCCGCGCGCTCGGTCGCGATGCCGCCGCCATTTCCCTCTTCTTCGCCTCAGCGGTCTCCAGCGACACCGATGCCCTCACCAAACTCGCGGCCTTCGTAAAGCTCGCCGAATTCCCCACGTCCCCCCAAATCAAAACCGTCGTCTCCAGCCTCGTCCGCAATCCCGCCAATCAAAAGGACGAATGGCTCAAGGAAGCGAGCCGCCTGCTCGCCCGCATCCACGGCGCCGGCCTTTATCGCGAAGGCCCCAATTTACTCCCCAATCCCGGCTTTGAAACCCTCGGCGCAGATGACCTGCCCGTCGGCTGGAAACGCCGCGACTACGGCACCCGCGAGGCCAACACCACCGCCGCGTGGTCCAAGGCCGGCACCGAACGGGAGTTTCACGGCGGCAAATTCGCGCTTCGCGTCGTGACGACCGGCGACGCCGACACGAGCTTCTACGCCGATGTACCCGTGAAACCAGATACGCAGTATCGGCTCGCCGGCTGGATTCGGACGCGCTCGCTGCGCGGCCGGGCCAGCTTCAACATCCACAACGCCCGTATCGAAACCGAGATCATCCGCCGCGATACGGACTGGACCGAGGTCGAAATCGAATTTAACAGCGGCAATCGCACCACCGCGAGCGTCAACATCCTGCACGTCGCCCGCGGCGAATCGTTCTTCGACGATGTGCGCCTCGTCGAACTCACCATCGCCGACGACTCCGCCAAACTGATTTTGGCCGACGCCAAGCGCGGCGAAACCATCTTCCACCAACACGCCGCCGCCTGTGTCCTTTGCCACGCACTCAAGGGCCAGGGCAGCACCGTGGGCCCCGCGCTCGACGGTATCGCCACCCGCGCTACAGCCGCCTACATCCGCGAAAGTCTGCTTGAGCCGAGCAAGGTCATCGCGAAAGGCTACGAGCAATTTGGGAAAGTCTCCCCTATGCCCCCGATGGGCGACATCTTTAGCCCGCAGGAAATTTCCGACCTCGAAGCCTATCTCCAGACCCTCAAATAAATCGGCCCTCCACTCCCCACTCATGAAGAAAATCAATATCGCCATCATCGGCCTCGGCTTCGGTGCCGAGTTCATTCCGATCTATCAAGCCCACCCCAACGCCAATCTCCTCGCGGTCTGCCAGCGCGACCCGAAGAAACTCAAGGCCATCCAGGACGCCTTCGGCATTCCGAAGGGCTACACCGATTACGACGAACTCCTCCGCGATCCCGAGATCGACGCGGTCCATATCAACACCCCGATCCCCGATCACGCCGAGCAATCCATCAAGGCTCTCAAAGCCGGCAAACACGTCGCCTGCACCGTCCCGATGGCCACCTCCATCGCTGACTGCAAACGCATCGTCGATCTCACCAAAAAGACCGGCCTCAAATACATGATGATGGAGACCGTCGTCTACGCTCGCGAATACCTCTACGTCAAAGAACTCTACGACCGCGGCGACCTCGGCAAAATCCAGTTCCTCCAAGCCAGTCACCAGCAGGACATGGACGGCTGGCCAAACTACTGGCCCGGCCTCCCTCCCATGTGGTATGCCACGCACTGCGTCGGCCCGATGCTCGCCCTCACCGACGCCACCGCCGAATACGTCTCCTGCTTCGGCTCGGGCACCATCCGTCCCGAACTCGCCAAGAATTACGGCTCCCCCTTCGCCGTCGAAACTGCGCACATCAAGTTGAAGGACTCCGACGTCACCGCGCGCATCATTCGCTCGCTCTTCGACACCGCCCGCCAATACCGCGAAAGCATCGACGTCTACGGTTCGAAAAAATCCTTCGAGTGGTCACTCGTCGAAGGCGAGCCGCACGTCCTCCACACCGCGAAACTCGCCGAGCACAAGATCCCGAAAAAAATCACCGTGCCCGACTACGCCAAGCGCCTCCCCAAAGGCATCCAGAAGTTCACTACGAAGGGCGTCTACGACCTCGGCAAAAAAACACACCTCAGCTTCACGCAGGGCGCCGGCCATGGGGGCTCGCACCCGCATCTCGCGCACGAGTTTCTCACCGCGCTGGTCGAAGACCGCGAATGCGCCGTCAACGCGGTGAAGTCCGCCAACTGGACCTGCGTAGGCCTCTGCGCCCACGAATCCGCCCTCGCCGGCGGCAAGATCGTGAAACTCCCCGCCTTCACCCAGGGCTGAACCGCCCGCCTTCGCGCCCCGGCACGTCGGGCGGGTCTCCGACCCGCCCTTTTTTGCGCCCGCAAACTTCCCTTTGCTTCTGCGGGGCTTCCCGCTTCACTCCGCCACCGATGATCGAAGTCAGCCACCTTACCCGCGTCTTCCGCACCTACAAAAAACTCCCAGGCTTCTGGGGCGGCGTGAAGGGTCTGTTCAATCGCACGTTCGAAGAGACCGCCGCAGCCAAAGATATCTCGTTCACCATCGCAGAAGGGGAATTCGTCGGCTTCCTCGGGCCCAACGGTGCCGGCAAGACCACCACCCTCAAAATGCTCTCGGGCCTCATCTACCCGACGAGCGGCACCGCCCGCGTCGCCGGTTACGATCCCACTAAACGCGAAAACGCCTACCGCCGTCTGTTCGCCCTCGTGCTCGGACAAAAAAACCAACTCTGGTGGGACCTCCCTGCCATCGAGTCCTTTAATCTCCTCCGCGCCATCTACGGCATCCCCGAGGCTCAATTCAAAACCACGCTCGACGAACTCGTCGACCTCCTCACCGTCCGCGCCAAACTCAACGTCATGGTGCGCGAACTCTCCCTCGGCGAGCGCATGAAAATGGAGCTCATCGCCGCACTCTTGCATCGCCCGCGCGTCCTTTTTCTGGACGAACCGACCATCGGTCTCGACGTCGTTTCGCAACGTGCCGTTCGCCAGTTCCTCCGCGACTACAACCGCAAGTATCGCGTGACGATTCTCCTCACGAGCCACTACATGGCCGACATCAAGGAGCTCTGCGAACGCGTGATCGTGATCCACAAGGGAGCAAAAATCTACGACGGCGCGCTCCTCCGCCTCGAGTCCGCCGGTGGCGCGCGCAAGAAAATCATCACCTTCGTCCCCGGCGCCGGCACCGCGTTCCCCGACACCTGGCAGTCGCAGTTCGGCACGACCACCCGCGCCGACGACGGCAAGTTCACGCTGCGCGTCCCCGGCGAAAACGTCGTCGCCGTCTCTCAAGAAATCCTCAGCACCGGCCCGGTCGCCGACATCACGATCGAGGATGTCCCGCTCGAGGACGTGATTGCCGAATTGTTCGCGGCTCAGGCCTGACGTCACCCATTCGGCCAGTGCCCCGTTTCTGCCACGAGGGCGTTCATCAACCCGCCGAGGGTATTCGCGTATTTTTCGGCTCGTCGCAATTCGCAGCGGGCAGCTGAAACCCCTTTCAAGAAATGCATCAGGCATTGATCTGCAGGAGCGTCGTCCCGACACTCTTCACATGCTTTTAAACGTTGCCTGCGCCCTTCTCGCCGCCGCGCTCGCGGGAGCCTTCACTTGGATTTTGATGCGCGGCCGGGAAGCTACCCGCACCGCCGAGCTTAATGGCGCCCGCGCCGATCACGATCGCGTCACCGCCGAGCTCGCCGCCGCCCGCAACGACCTCAGTCAACTCTCCTCCCTCAACGCTCAACTGTCCTCCGAACTCGCCGCCGCCCGCGCCGAGTTCGCCGCCCGCCTCGCCGCCGAGCAACAGCGCCTCGCCGAACGCGAAACCCTCGCCGCTCGTTACCTCGCCGACGCTGAGAAACTCAAGTCCACCCTCCAAACCGAATTCCAAGCCATCGCCTCAAAACTCCTCGAAGAAAAATCCGCGAAGTTCACCGACCACAACAAAACCCAGGTCGAAGCGCTGCTCCATCCCCTGCGCCAACAGCTCGCCGATTTCCGCACGCGCGTGGACACCGTTTACAAAACCGAAAGCGACGACCGCTCCGCCCTCAAGGCCCAGATCGATCAACTCCGCCTCCTCAACACTCGCATCACCGACGAAGCCCACGCCCTCACCACCGCCCTCAAAGGCCAGTCGCAAGCCCGTGGTGCCTGGGGCGAACTCATTCTCGACCGCCTGCTGGAATCCGCCGGTCTCATCAAGGGGCAAGACTACCTCACCCAAGAATCCCTCACCACCGACGACGGCCGCCGCCTCCGCCCCGATGTCATTTTGCGACTCCCCGACGCCCGCCACCTCGTCATCGACTCGAAAGTTTCCCTCGTTGCCTACGAACGCGCCGTGAACGCCGGCGACGATCCCGCACGTCTCGCCGCCACCCGCGAACACGCCGCCGCCGTTCGCACCCACGTGGAGCAACTCAGCGCAAAAAAGTACGAAGACACCGGCAAACTCATCACCCCCGACTACGTGCTGATGTTTGTGCCCCTCGAACCCGCTTTTATTCTCGCCGCCGAAAACGACCGCACGCTCTACGAATGGGCCTTCGACCGCCGGGTCATTCTCTGCACCGCGCCCACGCTTCTCGTCACCCTCAAAACCATCGCCACCCTCTGGAAACAGGATCGCCAGACGAAAAATGTCCAGGCCATCGCGACCCGCGGCGGCCTCCTTTACGACAAATTCGCCGGCCTCTTCGCTGACCTAGAGGAAATCGGCAAACACCTCGGGCGCCTTCGCGAAACCTACGACGGTGCCTTGGGCAAACTGAAGACCGGCCCCGGCAATCTTCTTTCCCAAGTCGAAGATCTCAAAAGCCTCGGTGCCAAAGCCAAGAAATCGTTGCCCACCGCAGCGCCTGAACTCGATTCGTAATCGGGGCTTATCGCCGCGCCGCCCTCCATTCACGCCACTCCGTGCCATTTCCTGCCACCCACTCCTCCCGTAGCCGCGAACGCCAGCAAGTGGTCCGTCCGCCCACCCCCGCCATCTCCTCCCGTAGCCGCGAGCGCCAGCGAGTGGATTTTATCCACCCTCATCCGTGTCCATCCGTGGCTGATACTCACCGCCCTTTCCTAAAATGAGCCACGCCCTCCAAGGCATCTGGGAAATGATCCGCGCCGAGAGTGCCGGCGAACCTTCCTCGGATCTCCTCGCCCTCCGCGTCGAGCTCCACCTCGATGCCGAAACCTACCACGTCCACTTCGCCGGCGAGCTCGCTGACCAAGGAACCTACTCACGCGGCGACTCCGAGCCTCCCGCCACCTTCATTCTCCTCGGCGCGAAGGGCCCCAACGCCGGCCGCGCGATTCCCTGTATTTACCAACTCGCCGGCAATCGCCTCCGGGTCTGCTACGGTCTCGATGGCACCACACCCACCGCCTTCGCCACGACCGCCGGCTCGCCCCATTACCTCGCCACCTACCGGCGAAAAACGCTACCGTAGTCGTCTCCACACTTCCGCTACAGTCACCGGCCGGCCAACTGGACGGTGGGTTGCAGTCGGCAGCCCAGAAAAAAAACGCAGGCGTGGGCACGAGCGAGACGCGGGCGTGGCGAGGGCATGGAAAAACCGTTCGGCGGCGACCACTCAGCCGCACGGTCGCGTCTACGCGCGCAGCACCAGCCGCCACATCCAATCTACGCGCGCGGCACCGGCGGCACCCGGCGCGAGAAGAAACGGCGACAGGAAAGAGCGATGCCCGTATAAACAAGAAGGAGGCCGCCAAGGCAGGCGAGGCCAGCGACGCCTTGGCCGACCAGGCCGAGTGCTTCCCCGGTGTGCAGGAAGCGCGTCCACGAGCGGACTTGTTGCGCCGCGTTTTGGTCGGCGTAGCCGGTGCGCAGGAGGACTTCGCCGGTGGCGGAATTGAGCGTGACGGCGGTGTTGGCGGTGCGGGGCCACGCAGTGGATTCACGGACGGTGGCGGAAAACACGTCAGACGTTCCGCCGAGGCGCACAGTGATGGTTTGCCACGCAGGGAAAGCGGTTTGCACCCGGTTAAGCAGGACGTCGGACGAGAGCGGGCGGGCGTCAGCGGCGGGCGGTGGCACCTTGGGCGCAGGCGATCCACTGCTGCGGGAGCCGGCGGCGTTGTCCGTCGGGGCCGGTGTGCCGGTGAGGGTGGCAATGAGCGTGCCACCCCAGCGGAACGAGATCGGAACGGCCGTGAGTGTCAGGATAATTAATACAGGGGCGGACCACAGGCCGATGACGTTGTGCCAGTTAAACTCGCGGGCTTTCGCTGCAGAGTTTTGGCGGAACCAGATGACGGGGGAGACGGCGCGCCACGACCAGCTGCGCGGCATCCACAGGTAGAGTCCGGTCACGGCGAGGAGGGCGAAAGCGAGGTTGCAGATGCCGGTAATGAGTTTGCCGCGCGGGCGGCTCTCCTTGCCGTCGAAGCCAAGGTAGCGGTGGAGGTCGGTCATGGTGCGCATGAACGACGACATGGCCGTCGAGGTGGGTTGGCGAATGTCGCCGGTGTAAGGATTGACGTAAAAGGCGGGGCTGCGACCGGCGACAAAAGCGACTGCCGCGAGGGGATCCGCAGAGACAACGAGGCTTTGGGGGAGGGCCTCGGGCTGGGCGGTGCGGAGGCGCGCGCGGAGCTCGTCGAGCGGGAGGCGGGCGGCACCGACGGGAGGTGCGGCGATGTGGCGGGCGTCGCGTTCGGACCACGCGACGAGTTGTTTCTCGAACGCGAGGACGGTGCCGGTGAAGCACATGATTGCAATGACGAGGCCGGAGATGAGCCCGGCGACGAGGTGGATCCAGAACACGGTTTGGCGAAACATGGGACGAGTGGGCGTGAGTGGGAGAAAAGGATTGGTGATCAAAAACGCGTGGTCAGGCCCAAACGGAGCGCGCGGGGCGAGCCGGGGGTGATGTTCGTGTTGCTGTGCGCGGAGGCGAAGGAGGCGCGGTCGAGGAGATTTTCGACGTTCAGTTGGGCGCGCAAACGAGCGTTGAGCCGAAAGAGAAGCGCGGCGTCGAAACGGACGAAGCTCGGTAGGCGGACCGTGTTATCCGTAGAGGTGAAGAGTTCGTCGCGGTAGATCGTGCCGAGCCCGAAGCCCCACTGCGGGTTGAAATCGTAGCGGTTCCAGAGCGAGAGGGTGTGGCGCGGAAGTTGGGCGAGCCGGGCGCCGGCGAGGACGGTGGGGGACTGGGTCGTCTTGACCGTGCCGTCCTGATACGCGTAGCCACCGACAACGCTCCAGTTTTGGGTGACGCGACCGGTGAGGCCTAGCTCGATTCCGCGCGCGCGCTGACCGTCGACGAGGAGCGATTGGGTCGGATCAGCGGGATCGGTGATGGCGACGTTGAGACGGTCAAGACGGTAGGCGGCGGCGGTGAAGGCGAGGTCGTAGTGGAAATCCCACTTCACGCCAAATTCGTAATTCGTAAATTTTTCAGGAGCGAGGGAGCGGTTGGTGAGGCTCAGGGAGGACAGTTGTTCGCCGGCGCGGGGCACGCAGGATGTGCTATAACTCGTGTAGACCGCGAGGTGAGCGGCGGGTTTGTAGATGAGGCCGGCGCGGGGTGAGATGAGGTGGTCGGTGCTGGCGATGGTCGCGGCCGTGCGGCGATCCTGGAAATCGACGGAGAAATTTTCCAGGCGCACTCCTGCGACGGCGAGGAGCTGCGGGAGCACGGTGATCTGGTCTTGCACGTAGCAGGCGACGGTTTGCGCGACGCCGTGGTTGTTGGCGTCGGTGGCGCCCGGGAGGAACGTCACGGGGAGCGTAGTGCGGGGGTTGGCGAGAGGGACGTTCAGGGAGGTGGTCGTCGGGCTAACCGACGTGAAGTAACCGGTGAGGCGGAGATTGTCGGTGGTCTGGCGGGCGAGCTCCAGGCCGGTGAGAATCTGGTGACGGACGGCGCCGGTGGCGAAGGGGAACACCACGTCGGTTTGATTGAAGAGATTCTCGCGGTCGGTGGCTTGGTTGTAGGCGGAGAGGGCGACGGTGGTGCCGGCGGCATTTACGGAACCGGGGTAAATATTTTGGTAGAATTTTTCGTAGCGGCCAAAGCGCGTGTGATTGCGCAGCGTGATGCGGCCGGCGAACGAGTGATCGAAAATGGTGTAGGCGGTGTTGACGGTGGCGCGGGTGGGACTCTGGGCAGGGTCACCGAAGAACGTCGCCGTGGCGGCTGGCACGGGGCGACCTTGAAATGAGGATACGCCGCGGTCGGCGGTGCGGGCGTCGTGGAAATGTTCGACGCCGGCACGGAGCGTGGTGCGCGGCGCGATCCGCCATGCGACGGTGGGATTGACGCCGTAACGGCGCAGGGTGACGTCGTCGCGGTAGCTGTCGGCGTCCTCGAAGAGTGCGGTTGCACGGTAGGCCAGCGTGGGCGTGACGGCGGCACCGAGGTCGAGGGTAGCGCGATTCTGGCGCGACGAGCCGAAGGTGAGGGCGAGCTCACGAGTGGCGGTGCCGTTGGCCTGTTTGGTAACGCGGTTGATGAGGCCGCCGGCGCCACCGCGGCCGAAGATCAGCGCGTTGGGGCCTTTCAGCACTTCGACGCGCTCGACGGAATAGAGGTCGCGGAAATATTGGACATCGTCGCGGACGCCATCGACGAAGAAGTCGGCAGTGGTCGCATTGCCGCGCAGGACGGGCGTATCGCGATTGCCCTCACCTTGGGCGATCCCGGCGCCGGGCACGTAGCGCGTGATGTCGCCGATGCTGTGCATGGCTTGATCGTCGATGAGTTCGCGGGTGACGACGCTGATGGCTTGGGGGACATCGACGAGGGCGGTGTCGGTCTTGGTGGCCGTGACGCTGCGCTGGCTGGAGTAGGATTTTTCGCGTTGGTCGTTTACCCGAAATTTCTCGAGATGGATGGTGTCGTCCCGGGGAGGAAGATAACTGGGGGTCGTCGCGGCTTGGGAAAAGACGGTAGAAGCGGCGAGGCCGAACGGCAGCACCAGTGAGGCGAGCACGCGAGCCAGGGAGGACAGGTTAGTCTTCATGTTGAAAAATAAACAAAACGGGCGTCGCGCAGTCCGGACTCGTCGAGCGACGGACGGAAGCGAACGGAAGTGGGGAACGGTGCCGGTTCGCCGCGCAGGGCGGAACTCGGGAGAAATTTGAGTGCGGCCAAATGTTGACCGACCAACTGACAGCACGCTACGCGCGCAACGGGAGAAAGACTCAAGGAGACGACAAGGGTGACCATGGGACAACGAGCGGTGACGTCCTTTGGCACCGAAGTGCCAGCCGCGCGATGGGGTGGAGTGGCGTGTGGCGGTGGGGGGCCGACGGCGAAAGGTAAGCGGTGTTGGCGAACAGCGGCGGACTCCCTGTCCGGCGGGTGGGAGAACGCGAAGGCGTCGACAGGAAAGTCAGCCCTGCGGGCGGAGACGATGGGGTCAGCGGACGAGCAGCCCAGCGGCGGGCGGGCGAGAGCGCGGGCGGTAGATTCGTCAGCCAGGGGGCTCGAAATGAAAGTAGGCCGAACGAAGACCTCGCGATAGAGAGCGATCGCGTGGGCGAGCAAGCCGAACGCGCGGCTGGCCAACGGGTGGCTGAACGACGAGTGGCGCGGGACGCTGCGTGTGACGGAGGAAGCGCCCGCGGTGTCTGGTTCCGGCTGCGAGGTGGGCTCAAATCGCGAGAGGCCGACGACAGCCGCCAGCGCGATAAGCGCGGCGCACTGGGCGGATCGGATGGAGCAGACACTCGAAAACATGGTCGATTGCTAATGAGACCTAGTCGCGTTAAAACAAGAGGGAAATAGGGATCTTCGCTCATATCGTTGGGCAAAAGATATTTCAGAGACTCACCAGCGCCTCGATTCGCTCCGGCGGCAGGATTCGACGCCCACGCCGATCACGTTTCTCCCCGGCCTCGATCACTTCCGTTCGTAAGGTTTCCATCCCCTCACTTTGTCCGGCGTCGCTCCTGCTGCATAGGGGCCCCCCGGGCGGACGCTTACCCTCGTTCGAGTGACGTTGGTGAATAGATACCGCCCAAGCCCTGAACACGCGCACGGCGCGTGGATGAAGTGGAATCCAAGACTAAGAACGGCGTTCATGCCGCGCCGAAACTGTCGTCGTGCGAGTGCCGCAAGAAGATCAGTGGATCGTTTCTCGGTTTCAGAGCAGTTCGCGATGATTGCGGGCAAACGACAGAAGGTCTTCCCGCGTCCCTGATTTATGAGGTAGGGCTGCATTCTAACCGACACGGCGAAGAACGCTCCAGATAGCATCGAGCTTCAGCCTAACCTCCGGTGGCAGTTCCTCCGCTTGCATGGTCTCAGCAATTAGAAAGTAGTCGCTCTTGGGCACGTCCAGCTTGACGTGGGCAAAGAGGTCGGGGAGCAGCGTTTTGCTGGCGCGCAAGCCCTCCAAATATCCCCCGTTATCACTCAACGGATTTTGAAACACGTCGGGCGGCATTTTGCCGCGAAGATAATTCATTGCCTGATCTGATGCCTGCAGGGCGAACAGCTCTCCGCCTGCTTTCGAAGCGGCAAAGCGAGCCAAGGCCGCAGGATGAAGCAGGTAGCTTTCGGCTTCGTAGCGTTCCCAACGCAGGACCTCTAGACCGTCTGCTTTCACCTCACGATCCGGCAGGTTGCGGTTGTCGCCATCGAGCAATAATACCCCACGCATGTTTGCGCGGATGCCACGCAGCGCGAAGAAATGCCGCTTCGCTTCTTTGGGGTCGCGTCCGTGATTGTCGTGCCAATAGGCGACCGACTCAAACCAGCGAAGCGACTCGTGCTTGAGCACCCGGGCCCAAGCTTTGAGCAGGTTGAAATCGGTATGGCCCTCGACATAGAGAATGCCGTCGGACTTTTCCGCCAGCAGCAGATCCAGCGATGTGATTCGCTTCAATGCCTCGCGCACTCGGGCACGATCGATGTCGGTCAATAGACGGTGCGGATGGTCGAAGAAGGAGACGATTTGGCTGGGGTCGGTGTCGTCGATGAAAACCTCCGCGTGGGTGGCGAGAACTAACTGGCCTTGTTGGCGCAAGCAGATGGATCGCAGTCGATCATAGACCTGCTTTTGCAAGATCACGTGCAAATGAGCGTCGGGTTCGTCCAGCAGAATGAGACTGCTCTGGCGGGAGAATAAGAAACCGAGAATCAGTAAAACCTGATGAAACCCGGTGCCCGCCGTCGAGATGTCGAGCACGGGCAAGCCGCCAGCCCCGGTGCCCTCGGGGATTCCTTTCAAGTAATCACAGGCGATGTAGGGAGAGCCGCCGTAGCGGGGTTTCTTCAGCCGCACGCGGAAAATCGTTTCGATCAAGTCTGATAATTCCGTCCAGCGCGTGTGGTCTTCGTTCTCGGACACCGACAGCAGGAGATTTCGGATGATTTCGCCCGCTTTCCCCTGACCGAGCAGCATGTCTTGATAGGGACGGTCATGCCGGGTTTCGTTGACGCTGACGCCGGAGAACGGTGGCACGTAAACGATGGACACGGTGCGTTGCACGGTAGCGAGGTTAGCAAGGTCGCCCTCGCGTGGCTTCACGTGAATCTGCTCCGGCCCGGAGTGCCGAATTTCAAAACCGAATTCCCAAGCGTGGCCGTTATCCTCTCCGTGCAAGGTAATCGACATCACGCGGGGCGCGCCGAGTTTCTGGCCGTCGCCCAACTCGTCTTTTTTCAAGGCGGTATAGGTATCAGTCCATAGTTGATCCATCGAAGGCAGGGGGATGGCCGTGAACTCCTGCCGGGTGATCGGAACACCGGTGCGCTCTTTGGCTTTGGACTTGGAATCGGGACCGCGCCGTTCCAGCCATTTTTGTAAGGCGAGGTTCCACACCATGATGGCATGAAGCAGAGTGGATTTACCGCTGTTGTTTGGTCCCGCCAGTAGGGTCAGTGGCGATAGATCAAAGGTTTGGTCAGCAAACCGCTTAAAGTAACGGCAGTGGATGGATTTGATCATTGTCGTATGCGGTTGTCCTACGGTTTTTCGTTAAGTTGGCGCAATAACCATTCGAGCTGGGTGCGGGCGTTGGCGATCACGGCTCGGTAGGAGAGAAACTCGGTCCGCTTTCCGGAATAGTCGGATTGGAGCTTTTGATCGACGAGACCGCCGAGAATCAGGATGTCCAAACTGATTCCGAGTTGGCCGGACAGGGTGTCGGCATACTTGATCGCTTGGCTTTCCGCGTCGCGCCCTACGGTGATAGACGGACGCTTGAACTCGACCAATAGATGCCGGCCTTCGACGTTGGCGGCCAGAAGCAGGTCAGGGCGGTCGGTGGCGTCCGTGCCTTTGTAGTTTTTTTCAGTGAAATCTTGGACAATCGAGCGGAGCTGCCGGTTGCTGGACATCAAGCTGTATTCGTTTCCGAAAATCCAGAGGCTGTGTTGCAGCGCCGTGTGCATCTGGCTTTCGGTCGTGACCGTATCGGTCGCGAGTTTGTCCAGGCTGTCCAAATAGGTGCGCCGCCGTTCGGCTTGCTGGCCGATGAAGGCGAGGTCAGCCAAGCCGAATTTGTCGAGGGCCTGAGCAAAAATAAAGACGTCGGACTTTTCCGCCGCTTCGACTTCTTTGCAAACCGTCCAATACTCATCCGTTTCCAAGGCATCGAGCACGAGATTGATAAGAATAGTGATGCGCTCCTCTTTCTCGCCCTCCTGATAGCTCCGGGATATGAGTTTTTCGAGACGATCCTCGGCGATAGCGCGGCGGTGCTCCGGGACCGCTTCCAGCCGACGCTTCATCAGCTGCGTCCAGCGGGCTTTCGCTAGGTTAACCTCTCCCGTATGAACTTCGGAGAGGCTGGCCCTGATGTCTTCCTTTATGGCTTGGCTGAGGTATTCGAAATTTTTGTCGCTTTCGATCACGTCTCCACCGGCGGCGGTGAGTTCGATGGTCTCCGACTCGATTCTCACTTCGCCGACCACGCGGTTACGCAGGCGGTCGGTGAGTTGCTCCTCGTGCTCCAAGCCCCAGTGATGAGGCTTCCCAATGGCTTTTTCACCGGCCCGAAGAACGATGCCGGCGTTGCGCGCGGCTACGGGTTTTTCGCTAACCGTCCATTTGACCGTGGCGGTTTTTCCGTCGGGCAAGGTGTAGTCTTTGGTGAATTTGGTGCCCTGGATTTCATGCCGGTGAACTCGGTCCCCATTTATGAAAATTTCGACACCACTTTCGCGCCCGTAGTCGTAGGCTAAGATTTCGCGGAGCTTGTCGGCTTGGGGAAAGTTGAGGCGGGGGTTGAGATTCTTAAGAATAACCGTCGTGCCGTGCTGCGCCTTCTCGCAGGGGTCCACTTCCACCGGCAGCGGGACGAGTTCGATATCTTTACCGGCGGCCATCAACACCGTCTTGGAAATGGTGACGCGGGTCTGGGTGCCGTGCGCGCGGGTAACGACCTCCATTTCATCGGCGAGGATGAGACCGGAGAACTTACCGACGCCGCGCCGGCCCTTGACGAGGCGGTTGAGATTTGGGGTGCGGTCGCCTTTGCGGCTGATGCGGGGGCTGGCGATGTTGAGATACTCCTGGCGAAGCTCCTGTTCCTTCATGCCGTTGCCGTCATCCTGAATTATGATGGAGTCGGGAGTCATCGGCGCGGGAAGTGTGATTCGCACGGAACGGGCTTCAGCGTCCCACGCGTTGTCGATGAGTTCGCGCAGGGCGCGCTCGCTGGATGAATAGTTTTCGCCCAGAATCGTGGCGACACGCGGATCGACTGAAAAGTGAGCGGGTTTGTTCATGGATTCTGGCTGAAATACGATTCGTATTAAAGAACGGCCACTAATGACCTCTCTGTGGATGGTTCGTCATCCGACCAAATTGAGCACACTACGTTGTTTTCGCAGGTTCGATTTGGGCTTCGAACCCCCCGGCAAACTTGGTGTTCTTTAGAGCCGCATCGGCATCGCTGCCGCTGCCCTTCACATAAGCGAGGAGGGTCCTGTCAAAGATTTTGACTATTTCCAAAAAGTGCTTGTCCGCGAGGGCCTTGACCTTCGAGCCCATGATCTTTGCTTTTGCAACCGAGGTCGTGTCAGCGGCTGTCGCAAGGAGTGTCTGAATCTGGGACTTTTCCTTTAGGAAAACACCGCGAGCAATAAAGAATGCGGCTTTTTGCAAGGAGCCGCGCCGCTTACGGTCGGCTTTTTTATCCTCGGCGATTTTTGACCTTACTGTCGCTTCAAGGGTGGATGCGACTAGCATTTGTATTGCCCGCTCATGGGCTGTTTCGGCCTTGAATTGGGCCTCTTCAGGCTGCTCCGCGCCCCAACTAAAAATGCGGTAGTATTCATCGCTCCGGCGTTCGTCGCTGCGGCGGAAAACTTCCCGACGGCTGGCGGCGTTGCGAAGCTTGGAACTGTAAGAGTCCCAGTAAACCGCCATAAAAGCCATCGCGGCAGACTCCTTGGTGAGTTCAAACCAAGGACTGCCGGCGACCCGCCCACCCTGTTTGCGAAGGTAAGAAACGCCGAACTGACGAAAGGTCTCTTCCAGAGTTTTTTGCGGCGCATCGGCCGAAACCAAGTCTTCCGCCCGGATGGCGTTCTGAGAGTTGGTCGCGATAATCAACGCATCCAGAAAATCCGTGTTGGCTGCTTCGATGTGGTAGATGCGCACCAGAACGTTTGAGTTGCCTTGGAATTTATCCTTCAGAGCGGGATCATATTTAGCGTGATAGAGGGCGTTCACGGTCTGGCAGCCGTTGATGATCTGCATGTTCTCCAAAATGATGCTGAGCTTTTTGCCACGCGGAGGCGGATTTACGACTACCGAGTCGGCGGTAATGCTCACGCCGTTGTTCATAAAGCCGAACCAGTTGCTTTGAGGGCCGGTGATGGTGTCGACGATACCCTTGTTGACCTCTTTTTTTATTCCGAGAAAGAGGCGCACATTTTTCTCGAAGAGTTCGTTGTTACTATAACGATCCACGAGGCGGATAAGTTGGTTCACATTAACGAAACCTTGGACGACTTGAATCGGCATACCCGAGGGGTTTTTACCAATCGGCCAATGCAGGAAGGTATGTTCCCCGGGGCACTCCATTTCGATGACCTCGCTCTGGATGGGCACGCGGCCGTGCACGGTGAGATTGTAGAGATCTAGACCGCCATAAGTTTCAAAGGTGAAGCCGTAAGCCTGTTTGTCGCCGAGGAAGGCGGTGCGGATCTTATCTATCTTATCGGAATCGGAGGCGGCCACGTTTTGGCCGTTGACCACATAGTAACAGTGGATGCGACGCGCGGCTTTGGGGTTGGCTTTGCAAGCGGCGTCGAAGGCATCGCGGGCTTTTTGATAACCTTCCAGAACGTCGGTTTCCTCCAGGAGATCGCCTTTGAGGAAGGTTTTGTTCATGCGCTCCACGAAGGCATAAAGCTCTTTGGTGGAGATGCCGCCGTCGTAATTTTCACGAAATTTGAACTGGAAAAGTTTCAATTGAACTTCGTCGCCGGTGTCGAGGACGAGGTAATGATCGAGCAGCTCCTCCTGCATGCCGGTGAGGGCGGTGTCCACCGCGGTCATGTGTTCGAAAACCTCGTCGTCGTGGAGGAAAAAGAGTTTCTGGGCGACAAAGTAGGGGAAGAGGGCCTTGGTATCTTCCGGGGAAATTTTCCACGATGGGTTACGGCGTGCGAGGTGAGCCATCATGTCCTTTAGCTCGCTGATTTGTTCGGCGTCTAGTTTGACCGGTGTCGTGGGCTTGGCGGGCTTTTTCATAATGCGGAATATATTATCAAACTTAATTGAAAGGCGTGGCAAGGACGTCGGCCCATTTGACCGTGAGATGGCTGCGGCGAACGCTGTTGTTTGAGGCGGTGAGCGTCACTTAGCGGTGCCCTCCACGATGGCGATTTCCTCCGGCGTCAGGCCGTAGAGGGCGTAAACCTGTTGGTCGATCTCGCGCTCCAAGGCGCTCGTGTCGGCAGCGGGGTTCACGGCCTTTAGCTGGAGAATCTCGTCGACCAGGGGTAAAATTGCCGAGCTCACATTCTTCGCCGCCACAGCGAGCGGAAATTTCCGAACATTTGCGATTAAGACCTTCTGGAAAGTAATTTTTTCGCGATCCAGAAATCGCCTTCCGTGGTAAAAATTAAGAAGCGTGGAATTCAGCAAAGCCAACAACAGTTTGAGCGGCACCCCAGCATTTTTCTTGGCTACAATCGCGAATCCAATCTGGGAGTGATACAACGCCTTGGTAGTGTAACCCGCAAAAATTCGGGGCGGTCTTCCAGATGCGATCTGCCGAACTATAATTCTATTCTCGGTGAAGAAGCGACGGTCTCTGGGAGCGCCGAGCCAAGGCCCATATTTGAGCCACTCGGAAACTGAATCGGAAACAGCATACGGGGTGATGTTCGTCCCGCTGATTAGCGGGACGTGTTCGGCGCTCAGTTTTCTATCTGAGTGGAATTGCCTTTCCTCGATTAGTTCAGGGCTGTGCCCCTTATATTTATCATAAGGAGTGAGGCCTAGGCAGAAATCAGCTACATCCTCAAAGAGCGTGGCCGCCTTTTCCATTTTGATGCATATCCCATCGTCGGCCTCCGTTGAAAAAATGCTGAACCGGATTTCTCTGCTGGCCGCCCAGTCACTTTTTGGAAAAGAAGTATACCGAACATTTGCGAAGTCGATTTGCTCGCAGTTTCCGTAAGCTGCCGCCGCTACAGTTGGTAGAGTTGAGCTTCTGCGAACGAATAGGAGCATCGTCTCTACGATAGCGTTTTCAAAAACACCGTCAGGCAACTTCACGATAGCCGTCAGATCTGGCAAGATGAGCTCGCGCAGTTTGGAGTAGGACTCACCAACCAATAACGAGTTGGGAATAATAAAACTGAGAGTCCCATGATTGGAAATAAGCGCCCTACCCTTCTCGATAAATAGAGCGTAGAGGTTGATTCGATTCTTCGCTGTCGTGAACAAACGAAAGTAAAGACGAGCCGCGTTTTCAGGCAGTGCTTTTACGTCTATGTAAGGAGGATTGCCGATGACGATGTCGAAGCCGTCCTTCAATGAGCGACCGAACATCCAATGCGGATCGAAGAAGTCGGCGGTAGATTGCGGATCGAAGGGGTCCCATTCGGCGAGGTGCTTGGCTTTCGCGGAGTTCACGGCTCCGAGGCTGCCCGCGAGCGTTTCGGCCAGCTTGAGGCGCAGGGCTTTGATTTTCTTCTGCAAGGCGAGCTTCTGGTCGCGCCGCTGGATGGTGAAGTGGCCGTGGTAGGCGTCTTCGATTTCCTTTTCGATGGGCGCGATGAGGGACTCGATGAAGAGGTCTTTGTCCGAGATGGGCAGGCCGATGAGGGTGTCGGCGGCGACGAACTTGGTTTCCAGATTGGGCAGGGGACGGATGCCGTGGTTGTCCTTTTTGCTGCGGTTGGTCTTCTGGTCGCAGACGAGGGAGATGAAGAAACGGAGCTTGGTGATCTGGATGGCGATGGGCTGGATATCCACGCCGTAGAGGCAGTTTTCGATGAGGTAGAGCTTGCGGCCGTAGTCGTCGTTGTTGTCGGCGAAGGCGCGTTCGAGTTCCTCGCGCATGGGGGCGGAGTCGAGCTTGGAGAGCTGGGTCTGCTTCCAGCGGTCGTTGTCGGGGTCGAGCTTTCCCAAGATATAGACGAGCTTGTGGAGCACGCCCATGGGGAAGGCGCCGGAGCCGCAGGCGGGGTCGAGGATTTTCAGGGCGTCGATGGCGGCGATGAGACAGGCGACTTCGGCGGGGGTGAAGGCGTGCTCTTTCTCAGTGTAGGCGAATATGAGGTCGAGGCCGGCGCGGGCGTCGGGTTCCTTCATGAGGGCCTTTTCGACGAGGGCGCGGGTGAGGTGGGCTTTGAGGGACTCGTCCACCATGTAGTCCACGATGGGGCGCGGGGTGTAGAAGGAACCAGTCTGCTTGCGGGCGGTGGTCTTGGTTTCCTCGTTGTAGGAGGCGAGTAGGTTTTCGAATACTTTGCCGAGGAGTTCGGGATCGAGAGCGATTTCCTGATCGATGGGAGTGTTTTCGACGATGGTGAACTTGTAGCGGTTCAGGATGGTGATGAGGCCGGTGACTTTTTCGGCTTTGCGCTTGGTGTCGCCGTAGGCGGTGGAGAGGTCGGCGGTCTCGCCGCTGTCGAAGAAGAGGCGGTCGGGGACGTGGGGGCGCTTTTTGGCGTTGCGGGAGAAGCCGTCGAGGTAGCGCTTTTTGTCGGTGCCGTCCTCGGTGCGGTCGAGGCACTCGAAGAGGCCGCCATTGAGGAAGGGGATGTCGGCGAAGTGGGAGAGGGCGGCTTCGGGGTCGTCGCGGAAGAGGCTTTCGTAGCGGTAGAGGTTGTTAACGTCGTAGGTGGCGCGATTTTTGGCGAAGCCTTCGTCGGTGGCGAAGATACGGTAGGGTTTGCCGTTGCCGTCTTTGCCCATGCGCTGGTTGAGCGTGGCGAAGAAGAGGTTTTGCAGGATGGCCTGGTAGTAGGTGGAGCTGGTCTCGCTCTCGGGATCGAAGCCCTTGAGGATTTTGGCGAGGTCGGTGGGGTGGAAGAGTTTTTCGGGGATGAGGTTCTTTTCTTTGAGGAACCAGCAGAAGATGAGGCGGGTGAGCAGCCGGATGAGGCCGGTGGCGCGGCGTTTTTCGTCGTCGGGTTCGAGGTCGGCGGGGAACTCGACTTGCGGGAGCGCCCAGAAATACCAGTTGGCCAGCTCGCGGTAGAAGCGTTCGTTGAGCAGCTCGACGTTGAAGATTTGCTCCCACGCGGCGTGGAGGGTGTCGAAGTCGGTGATGGGCTTCTTCTGCGGGTGGACGAGAGCGGGCAGCGCGAGCGAGGCGAGGATGTCGAGGTGGCCGCGGTGGGGTGCGGTGGGAACGATGTCGCGGATGAGGGTGACGCGGCCGAGCACGTCTTTGGACTGGTCGAGCTTGTTGGGGCGACGGTTTATGACGGCGAGGGTGATGAGGTCGCGGTGCTTGATGAGCACCATGACGGGCGTGGGGAAGAGGCGGTTGAGCTGGCGGGCGAGGCCGGCGAGTTTGCCACGCGGGTATTCGCGGTCCTTCAGCTCGACAGCGAAGAAGATGTAGGAGCGGAGCTGGCTGGCGGAGACGGCGGTGTCGGGGAAGAGGGAAGCCTCCCGGCTGAGCTCCTGGTCGGTGAGCTGGAAAAGGAGATCGGCGGCGAGCCAGTCGGCGAAGAGGGCTTTGGCTTGGTCGAAGGGGGCAGGCGCACCGGTGCCGGGGGCGGAGGGCTTGGCGAAGAGATCGAGGAAGGCGCGCGGCGAGGACTTGGGGACGAGGACGGTGCGCTGGCTCGAGTAGCCGAGGGTTTTGAAGAAGCCGAGCGAGGCCTCGCGCAGGGGCTCGACGGCGAAGGCAGTGAGGGCAGACTTGAGCGCGGAGCGGAGAGTTTCGGACATGGGACAGGCGGGAGAAGTAGCGAGTAGCGGGTAGTGAGGAGCGAGTAGATCGGAGTGGCGGCGGGGACGGATTCGTCACCCGCTGGGTGCCGAATCAGGGGCTCTGGCGTAATTACTATCGGCGCGACCGCGGGGCAGGCTCTTTTTTGGGATGAGGGGCAATAGAGTATCGAATGGCGGGTGGTGAGGAGCGAGAAGGCGAGCGGGCCTATTTCAGCCGCTGAGTAATGCTAGATTGGAGCAGGGTGCGCATTTGGGTGATGGCGATTTCGTTGAGCATGCGCAGGCGGTCGGGGGCGGACAGGCCTTGGCGGATGAGGACGGAGTTGAGGCTTTCGAGGTTGGTGAGGACGACCAGTTGCTCCAGCGGGGCGTGATCCCGCATGTTGCCCTCGGCGTCCGGATGGGCGTCGCGCCATTGCTTGGCGGTCTGGCCAAAAAGGGCGACGTTGAGCAAATCCGCCTCCTCGGCGTAAACAAAGGAGGCCTGAGCCTTGGTGATGGCGGGCGGAATGAGGGTATCGCGGATGGCGTCGGTATGGATGCGATAGTTGATTTTCGACAGGGTGCGTTGGAGGTTCCAATCGAGTTTGAGGCGGTCGTTTTCGTCGGCCTTGAGGCGGCGGAACTCTTTGACCAAGTATACCTTAAATTCGGGACTGATCCACATGCCGAACTCAAAGGCGATGTCGGGGTGGGCATAGGTGCCGCCGTAGCGTCCCGTGGAGGCTTGAAGACCGATGGCCTGGGTCTTTTCAACCCACTCCTTGACGCTGATCTTGTAGCTGTTGAGACCGGCCTGACTTTTAATTAGGGCGAATTCGCCATAATTAAACCGGGGATTGAAGACGGACTCCCAGATGCCGAGGAACTCGATGGTGTTCCGATTGCGCAGCCAGTCGGAAATGAAAAAATCACCGTCCTTGGCCCGCAGCATATCGGTGAGGGAGATGTAATCGACACCGTCTCTTGCGAGCACGGTGATGGCGGTGCCTTTGACGTCGAAGGAGGTGCGTTTGGCTTTGCTCATGGGAAACGTGGACGCATCAGGCGGGTGTGGTGGTGCTGTCGTGGACCACGAGCCAGGTCACGAGATCGAAGGCGGCTTCGTCCTCCTGAGGTTGTTCGATAGCGAGAGGGATGATGAAGTCGCGGCGGCCTTGGAGGCCGGAGGCGAGTTTTTGCTGGAAGGTGGCGGTGATCGACTGGACGGCGGAAGCGATGAGACGAGACTGCCGGCTCATGTCGGCGCCATTGTCGGTTTGTCGGTCAAAAAGGCGGCAGAGCTCGAGGTAAGGTTCGTCGTGGCCGAGCGCGAGGCCTCGGAAGAGATTGAGCACGGTCTTCGCCTGGGTGAAGGCGAGGCGCACCTCGCCCGTGGTGAGCACGTAAACCAAATAGTGGGGAGCGAGGGGATTGATGCGCTCGCCCTGCGGGGTGGCGGTGTGAGCTTTTTGCCGTAGGCAGTAGATGACGCCGGGACGCGCGAGCGGAATATCGGCGGCAGGTGGGACGACCGCGTAAAGGCCGAGAGGGGCGCGCTCCAATTCGGCCCGGTGGGCCTGCAGGAAATTGATTAAATCCTGGCGGAATTCGTCGAGAGAGAAGTCCGCGAGGGAGACGGACTCGTCGAGGTCTTCGAGATCGAGCACCTCGTCCTTGAGGCGCTTGAGCTGGCGGTCGCGGAAGAGCAGATCGTCTTTGATGAGGTCTTCGAGCTGGGTGGTATCGAGCAGGTTGTCGGTCTGGGTGGCGGCGAGATCGACGAGGGCCATGCGGGCCTCGACGCGATGCTTGACGCCGAGGTAGCGGTCGAGGTCGGCAACGGGCCAGAAATTGACGAGTTGCACGGCGTCGTTGCGCGAACCGATGCGGTCGATGCGGCCGAAGCGCTGGATGATGCGCACGGGGTTCCAGTGGATGTCGTAGTTTACGAGCAAATCGCAGTCCTGGAGGTTCTGACCCTCGCTGATACAGTCGGTGGCGATGAGCAGGTCGATCTCTTCGTTCTGGTTGGCGAAGGCGGTGGTCTGTTCGGAGCGCCGTTTGGCGAGGGGGGCGAAGTTGGTAAGGATGTCGTCGAAATCGGTGCGGCCGAGGGAGGCGGCGTTGCCGCCGTCACCGCAGATAAGGCCGGTGTGGATACCGAGGTCGGCGCGAGCCCAGTTGGAGAGATGCTCGTAGAGGTAGCGAGCGGTGTCGGCAAAGGCCGTGAAGACGATGACCTTGCGGTTGGGTTTGCCGTCGCGGTTGACCGTGGGTGTTTTCGCCTTGGCGGCGATGAGTTGCCGGAGCTCGGCGAGCTTGCCGTCGCGCTTGGCGGTGACGGCTTGAGTTTTCTCTAGGAGAAACTGGAGCTGCGTGCGGTCGTTGCGCACGGCCTTGAGCCATTCAGGGAGTTTGAGGTGGCCGAGATGGATCCGCCGGCGACCGCCGATGGTGAAGTCCTCACCGTCGAAGTCAGGGTCTTCGAAGGCGTCGGGCGTGAGCGAGTCGAAGTCGAGGTCGGGGTTGGCGTCGAGGTGTTGCTCGAAGTCCGTGATGCGTCGTTCGAGGGTGTTGATTTTCGCGATGGTGCGCTCGAGCGTGAGGCGGAACGAATCCACCGAGCTTTCGAGGCGTTTAAGAAAATTCACCTTCATCATCGAGATGAGGATTTTCTCGCGGCCTTCCTGAGTGAAGCCGCCGAGAATCTTGCGCTCGTAGGCGGCCTTCGTCTCGGCGGGCAGATCACCGCGCAGAAAACTGGTGGGGTGATAGAGGGCCAAACGGAGGGCGCCGATTTCTTTGTCGAGTTCCTCGAAGGAGAGGAAACCGTTCTTGAGATCGATGGGAGCGTTGAGGGCCTTGGGCGGCGGACGCTTGGGGAAACCGCCGAGGCTGGCCATTTCCTTGGCGTAGTAGCTGGCGATCTGGCGACGGGAGCGGGCGATGCTGAGCCCGTCGAGCAGTTTGAAGAAATCGCCGCCGATAGAAGCGATGAGATCACGGGTCTTGCGCAGGCCGGGCGGGCGCTTGGGGTCGGACCAACGGGTGAAATGAGTCTGGGCGAGCCGGGTCGTCTCTTTGACGGAGGCAATGTCGAGGTTCTCGGCGAAGGCTGAGTCGGCGAGTGAATCGCGCGCGACATCGCCGCCGGCGATGAAGGAAATCTGGTTGCGCAGGTCGGCGAGCTGGTTGTTCACCGGGGTGGCGGAGAGAAGCAGGACCTTGGTGCGCGCGCCGCTGGAAATGATGTCCTCCATGAGGCGCTCGTAGCGGGTGCGTTTCTCGGGTTCGCCGGGGCGTTGGGTGGCGAGTTTGTTGTTTCGGAAATTGTGGGATTCGTCGATGACGACGAGGTCGTAGGCGCCCCAGTTGAAATCTCGAAGATCGTGTCCGTCCACCTCACCGGTTTCGCGACCGAGGTCGGTGTGTGAAAGCACATGGTAGCCGAAGCGATCCTTGGGGAACGGGCAGAGACGATTGCTCGCGCGGAAGATGGTCCAGTTGCGGCGAAGTTTTTTGGGGCAAAGGACAAGGACCTTTTCGTTGCGCAGCTCGAAGTATTTGATGACGGCGAGGGCGGTGTAGGTTTTGCCCAAGCCAACGCTATCGGCGAGGATACAGCCGTTGTAGCGCTTGATCTTGTTGATAGCGGAGCGAGCGCCATCGCGCTGAAAGATATAGAGGGCCTGCCAGATTTGGGTGTCAGGAAATCGGATGCGGCGCAGGTTTTCGTCGATCTCCATGCCTTCATCGATGTAGCGGCGGAAGAGTTCGAAGAGGGTTTTGTAGTAAACAAATTGTGGCGACTGGTCGCGATAGACCTGAAGCAGATAATCAAGGACCGCCTGTTTCACATCCGTGACGCGGGAGGTGTCGTCCCAAAGTTCGTTGAACCACTGGTGCAGATCAGCGCGATCGCGGTTCCCATCAACGATGAGGTTGAGTTCGACGTTGTTGTTGGCGGCGGCGAGCCCGAGCCCACGCGTGGTGAAATTGGAGCTGCCCATGATCGCGGACGAAACTTCGCCGCGTCGGATGTGGGACATTTTACCATGCAGAAACCCGGTGCGGGTGACAGAGCGCACCTCGACCTTGTCGCGAATCCAGGCCGCGCAGGCTTGGGCGATGTGGCGCTGGCTTAAGCCCGTGGCGAGGGCGAGGCCGTCGTCACGGAGCACGTAGGCAGCGCCGTGCTTGTGATCGGGATCGATGGTCTTGATGAAGGCGGCTTCGCCAAAGAGGAGGCGGATTCTCCCAAGGCTATCGAGCTGGGTTTTTAGTTTGTCGTGAGCGAAGACCGTGAAATAGGCGGTGACGATGTCGAGGTCGGCGCCGGCGCGGAGTTCGGTGCGGAGAAAATCGCCGACGGTGCCGCGGCGGTGATTATCGCGAATGCCTGAGTAAATGTGCGGATCGGTAGAGGGCATATCGAGTCAGGGAATCCTTCATTTCATAGCAAATGAAGCATGCCATGCGATGAATGGTAGAAGACTGAGGCCGAATGGCGCAGGGGCCGCAAGGCATGAGACGTACGAAATTATGAAACAGCGGCGAGCGTTTAGGCGATCCCCACGGAGACGGAGCGCCGCGCCGGCGGAGCCGGCGTTGGGGTTGGCGCGTTGCGGTGCGCGCCGAGCCGCCAGCGCAGCGGCGCGGCGA
>CANIJN010000031.1 GCA_947467625.1 Opitutia bacterium
CGGAAGTAGAAACTATTGCGGAGCCCGAGGCCCGTGACGCAGTTTTTACCATAGAACGCGGGAAGCGTGACGTGCTCGCCGAACGTGAGCTCGGGTAGCATAATCGGCGCGTAGACGTTGTTCGGCCAGTCGAAGATGCCGGGGCAATGAGGGAAGGTGAGCGAGTCACTCGTAAGCGTCTTGCCGGAGCTGATGAGCGGCACTTGGAGGTGCAGACCCGTGTCGGCGTCACGGTAGAGGAAGAGGCCCTGCTCTTTGCGGTTCGACTTGTCGAAGATGACGAAGCGGCCCGACGTGCGCGGCGGTTCTACCTTTGGATTACCGGGCGGGATCGACACGGTTTTGGCGAGGCGCGACCATTGGCACAGGTAACGCGCGGCGTCGAAGTTGGCCATGCGCGTCGTATGATGCGAGTAGGCGGTGCGTTCTTCGTCGCGGAGATCGAGGAAGCCGTGCTCTTGGTCGAGGTAGGTCTCGTAAAAGAACATGAACAATCGACGAAGGATGTCGTAGTATTTGACCTTCTGGTCGTCAGCGATCCAGCCATCGCGCAGGCCCTGCAGAATCAGACTGATGCAGTGCATCTGGCCGTAAGCACCCGCGGCGCGACCGAAGGCCCAACCGAGTCCGTCCGAGCGGACGAGATCGGGCATCATCTTGATGTATTTTTCCCCGTAGGTGCGCAGGGTCGGCAGCTTGCGATCACGCACGCCGCTGTTGGCGTGGAGTTGCAGCGCCGAGCGGACGAACACGAAACTCATTACACCGTAAAGATTGTAATTGCCGCCAAACCCCTCGGTGGCGTCATCAAAGAAACCGGCTGAGCTGGTCTGGTTGATGCGCTCGCACATGCGCTCGATCAGCCGTGAGGTCTCGTCTTTTTTCGAGAGGCCAAAGCTGAAACGGGCGACGGCTTTGGCGATATTGAACGCCTGCCAGTGGTTGTCGTAGTCGCTGCGATGCAGGAGAGACTTGTCGATCCGCTGCTGAGTTTCCTCGACGAGGCGTTCCCACACGGGATTGCGGTCCTTAGACGGACCGAAGCAAAGGAGTCCCAGCGCGGCGTAGGCGAGACCGTTTTCGGCCGGGGGCTCCGTGAACATTTGCGCGGTAATGCAGCGCGCCGCGAGATCGATGAGATCGTGGTTGTGGAGTGTGGACTCGCCGGTCGCGCGATAATATTCGCCGAGGGCGTAGGCGACGTGGCCGGGTTCGTCGGGGCGAGGGAGCTCGCCGGGAGCGGGCAGAATAGTGCCGTCAGGTTGGATGGAGTCGATGTTGTGGCTCAACATCGAACGGGCCATGTCGAGACATTGCTCGGAGAAACTATGCATGCGGTGGATTTACGAAGGGACGAGGACGGCGGGCGTGAAGGTCGAGCTTGCCCGGTTAAGGAACCCGGCGGCAAGAGCGAATTTAGGGGGATTAGCGGGTCAGGAGTTTGAGGAACTCGGCGTTGGTCTTCGTTTTGGAGAGACGCGCGATCATCGTGTCGGTTGCTTCCTCGATTTTTTGCTGCACGAGCGCGCGGCGGAAAAAGTGGATGCTTTCGAGGGATTTTGCGTCGATGAGCAATTCCTCTTTGCGCGTGCCGCTCGAGGCGACGTTCATGGCGGGCCAGAGCCGCATTTCGGCGCACTTGCGGTCGAGGACGAGCTCCATATTGCCGGTGCCCTTGAATTCTTGAAAAATCACGTCGTCCATGCGGCTGCCGGTTTCAACGAGCACCGAGGCGATGATGGTGAGCGAGCCGGCCTCCTCGGTCTTGCGGGCGGTGGCGAAGAGCTGACGGGGTTTTTCCAAGGCGCGGACGTCGAGGCCGCCAGTGCCGGTGCGGCCGGAGTTGCGCGCGGTATTGTGCGCGCGGGACAACCGGGTGATCGAATCGACAAACAGAACGACGTCGCGACCGACTTCGACGAGCCGTTTCGCACGCTCGATGCACAGGTCGGCGATGCGGATATGATTCTCGACCTCCTCATCGTTGGATGAGGCCCAGATTTCTGCGGCGGTGACGCTGCGGCGGAAGTCGGTGACCTCTTCGGGGCGTTCGTCCACGAGGAGAATCATGACGTGACACTCGGGATTGTTTTGGAGAACACCGAGGGCCATGTCGCGGAGCAACGTGGTCTTGCCGGTGCGCGGTGGCGCGACGACGAGGCCGCGGGTGCCTTTGCCGATGGGGCAAAAGAGGTCCACGGCGCGGGTCGTGAGGCGACCATCCTTCAACTCCATTTTGAGAAATTGGTTGGGCGAGACCGTGGTCAACGCGGTGTATTCCCAGCGCTGGCGACGATCTTCGAGCGGAACACCGTCCACGGTTTCAATGAAACGCATCTTCGGGTTGAGAAAGCGTCCGTCGGCTGGGAAGGCGGTGCCTCCGATCATGGAGCCGGTGCGCAGCTTGAAGCGACGGATGAGTTCTTTGGGAACAAACGTATCGGTCGGCCGGCGCTTGCCGCCGCGGGACAGATCGAGGAGTTGGCCGTTGCCGCCCCGCAGGAGGTCGATGTCGAGCACGCCTTCGACTTGGATCGTGTGTTCGACCGGCGCAGGCGCGGGGGCAGGCGCAGGCGAGGGGGCTGCAGACGGAGCTGCGGTGCCGGTTTCGGCGGCAAGGGGAGCCAGACTCGTTGCGACGGGCGCAGCGACGGCGGAGGTGTCCGCGAGAGCGGGCAGGGTTTTCTTTTCCATACGAATAATGAAGACAGGCAACTCCCGCGCTTGACGCTTGAAACTCGCAGCGGGATAAGAGCCGCGAATTTCGCGTTCCTAACCCTAAATCCGACACACCGTGCCAGACCAGACGATTACCTCAGTTTCCCGGGAACACCGGTTATTCAGGCCTTCGGCCGAGTTCAAAGCCCAAGCTAACCTTGGGAGTGAAGCCGCCTACAAAAGGCTCTATGATGAATCTGTCAATAGCCCAGAAAAGTTCTGGGGGCGACAGGCCAAAGAGCAACTTGTCTGGCGAAAACCCTTCAAAAAGGTCCTCGATTGGAAGCCGCCCCACGCGAAGTGGTTTGTCGGCGGTAAACTCAACGTGTCCGAAAATTGCATCGACCGTCACCTAGGCACCGCGCGGGAAAACAAGGCGGCGCTGATCTTCGAGGGCGAGCCGGGCGACGTCCGCACGATCACCTATAAGCAGCTTCACTTTCACGTCTGTCGTTTGGCGCACATCTTTGAAAATATGGGCGTCGGCGCCGGTGATCGAGTCGCGCTCTACCTGCCGATGATTCCGGAGGCGGTGATCGCCATGCTCGCCTGCGCGCGCGTCGGGGCGATTCATACCGTTATTTTTGGCGGCTTCAGCGCCGAATCGATCAAGGATCGGATTAACGATTGTAAGGCCAAGCTCGTGATCACTGCCGATGGCGGCTTTCGCCGCGGCAAGGTCATCGAGCTCAAGGCCAGCGTCGACAAGGCCCTCGACCACACGCCCACCGTCCAATCGGTCATCGTCGTTAAACGCTGCGGTAATCCCGTCACGATGAAAGAAGGCCGGGACGTGTGGTGGACCGAAGCTTGGGAAGGTGCGCCGAATACCCACAAAGCCAAAGCCTTCGATTCCGAGCATCCCCTCTTCATTCTCTACACGTCGGGCTCCACCGGGAAACCCAAGGGCGTGTTGCACACGAGCGCGGGTTACCTGCTCGGAGCAAAACTTAGCTCGCACTATGTTTTCGATTTAAAGGAGACCGACCGCTATTTCTGCTCGGCCGACATTGGTTGGATCACGGGCCACAGCTATGTCGTCTACGGCCTGCTTTCAAACGGCTCGACGGTCTTCATCTACGAAGGCGCACCCAACCAGCCGGAGCCTGACCGGTTCTGGCAGATGATTGATCGGCACGGTATCACCATTCTCTACACGGCGCCGACCGCCATCCGTGCGTTTATGCGCTGGGGGGACAACCATGTGCTCCGGCACCGCTTGGATTCGTTGCGCCTGCTCGGGTCGGTCGGCGAGCCTATTAACCCCGAAGCGTGGATGTGGTATCACACCATGATCGGTAAGAAACGTTGCCCGATTGTGGACACGTGGTGGCAGACTGAAACCGGCTCGATCATGATTGCGCCGCTGCCGGGTGTGACGCCGACGAAACCTGGCTCCGGCACGCGTCCGTTCTTCGGCGTCGTGGCCAAGGTCGTCGATGACAAGTGCAAGGAAGTTCCCCGGAACAGCGGCGGTAAACTCATCATCACCCAGCCATGGCCTTCGATGCTCCGCACTCTGTGGGGCGACGACGAGCGGTACCACAAAGCCTACTGGAGCGAATTTCCCGGTAAGACCGGAATCTATTTCACAGGCGATGGTGCGCGGCAGGACAAGGACGGATATTTCTGGATCGTCGGCCGAATCGACGACGTCCTCAACGTCTCCGGCCATCGTCTGGGGACGGCCGAGGTGGAGAGCGCCCTCGTCTCGCATCCGGCCGTCGCCGAGGCTGCGGCCGTGGGCCGGCCGGATGAACTCAAGGGTCAGGCCCTCGTGGTCTTCGTGACCGTCAAGTCCGGGATCACTCCGAGTGAGGCGCTGAAGGAAGAACTTCGCAACCACGTGGGCAAGGAAATCGGATCGATCGCGAAACCCGATGCCGTGCGCTTCGCGGCGAGCCTGCCGAAGACGCGCAGCGGAAAAATCATGCGGCGTATCCTGAAAGAAATTGCGAGTGGTCGCGAAGTGAAGGGGGACACGACGACGTTAGAAGATTTCAGCGTCGTCGCCGCGCTGCAGTCGGAGGATTGATGCGAGCGAGGGCGCTGAGTTGTTCTCGTGAGCTCGTCCGTTGAGACGCGGGCGTGTCGTCACAGTCATCGTGTCGAACACTCATTTGGGAACGCCCGCGCTCGGCGTTGAGCACAGAAGCGTTCGGGTGGATGGACCTGGCGGGGCGCCGCCGCCAGGTCCTGTGGGGCTCACCACTCCATCGTGACGGTGGTGACGTATTGGCGGGGCTCGGTTTTGCGCGGCCACGTGTAGCTGTTGCCCTGGTCGGAGTTGAGGCCGAGGAGGTTGTTCACGTTGAGCTGGGCGGTGACGTTGTGGCCGGAGAGTTTTTTCCGGTAGCTGACGAAGGGGTTTACGAGGATGTAGCTGCTGGTTTTCGTCGCGGGGAGCACGACGACGCCACCGGACGAGCCGGCGGCGCGGGGGCGGCCCATGGCGTAGCGCGCGGAGGTGCCAACGGCGAAGCCCTTGAATTTCCCTTCGGTGAAGCTGTAGCGCGTGGTGATATTCGCGGTTTCGCGCCGGACGGCACGGACGGTGCCCTCGGTGTCGTCGAGGAGCTGCTGCGTAATGGCCGTGGCGTCTTCGGGGTCGAGTCCTTGGGCTTTGGCGGCGGCTTGCGCTGCGGCGAGGTAGGGGCGCACGAGCGGGAAGAAGCGGCCGAACTGCACGCGGTTCATCGAGTAGGTGGTGCGCACGGTCCACTGGCGCGTGAGGTTGGTCTGCACTTCCACCTCCCAACCGGCGGTCTCTTGGTCGCGGTAGTCGCCCGTGCCGAGGAGGCGCTGGCCGACGGGGAGGAGGGCGTTGAGCTCAGTCTGGGCGCCGGCGCTGACGCCGAGGGCGTTGTTTTCCGAGATCGTCTTGAAGCGGGTAATGGTGGCGTTGATACGGTCGTTCAGGAAATTGAATCGCAGGCTGGATTCGTAGCCTTCGCCGGTGCGTGGGAGTCGGGGCCGACCGCCGAGTTCAAAGCTCACGCTGTCGGTGAAGAGGGATGACTCGAAATAGCCGCCGCCGAGGGAGAGCCATGGGAGGACGCGAACGACGCCGCCGTACGTTTGGTTGGTCGCGTAGGTGCGGTTGAAGGGCTCGACGGGCACGTTGTAGCCGGAGGCATCGAGCATCGGCTGGTTGTTAAGATCGACGAGCCGGGTTTCGCCGGTTGCAGGGAGCGTGATCGGCGCGCGGGCGCGGTTTTGGCGGAAATAGTCGCGGCTGATGCCGGCGCTGGTGTGGAGGCGGCCGGTGAAGAAGGAGCCTAGCGTGGTGAGGTTGCCCGAGCCGAGCGTCTGGTCGAAGCGTGTCTGGCCGTTGCCACTACGGTAAAAGGTGGTGACACCGGGCTCGACGCGAAGGCGGAGGGTGTCGTCGCCGTTGCCGTCGGCGAGGTAGTGGACGGGGTGGACGAGATTGTTGGCGTAGGTGGTGGCGGCGCCGGTGAGGCCGCGACGGGCGATTTCTTTTTGATCCATCGCGAACGCATAAGTATCCTGATAGTTTTGTTCGTGGCGATAGTTGGCACCGGCGACGGTGCGGAACGTGGATTGCCAAAAAGGAAGTGCCGTATCGTAGACGATTGAAGTGCGCCAGCCGGTGGACTTATTGCCGTCGGTGGTGAAGGTGGGTGCGTAGACGAGGAAGAGTTGTTCGAAGCGCGGATTAGGAATCGTGGCGTTGGGCGTGGTGGGATGGGGGAGCACACGGTTGACGTCGATGAAGACGGCGCGGGAATTCATGCCCAGGGCGCCGGAAGATGAGTACGTTTGGAGGCGTGTGGTGGCGTCGACCTGGCCGTTGTGCGCCACGAGCAGGCGCAGATGGTTGCCGAGTTGGTGCGAGAGCTCGATGTTGTAGGCGTGAAAATCCGTGTCGTGGCGGTTGTCGGGCCCTCCCCAGTCCTCGCCATCCGGATACACACTGTAGGGGATCGTGGTGAGCGGGTAGCGGACGGGATTCTGGGGATCGGTGCCCGTGGCGACGGTGGCGCCGGTGAGGATGGCGGAGTTGCGAAACGTGGTGGTGGCGGTCGACTGCATATCGTACAGCGTGCCGCCGATATCGAGGTAGACGTGGGCGTTGCCGGGGGCGGCGATGCGGCGCATGCCGATGCCGTTGATCTGCACGCCGGGGTTGAGCGGATCGGCATCGGCGGCGTTGGTGCCAGTGCCGCGTTGGTAGGCCTTGATCCCGTCGTTGAGGTGGAGAGTGCTCTGGTTGTTGCGCGTCTTGCCGCCCTCGTAGTTGACGTCGAGGCGAGTGCGGAGGTCTGTGAAAGGCTCCCAGCGCAACGCGCTGGCGTAACCGCGAAAATCGCGGGAGCCGCGTTGGCGGAACTGTTCGACCTCGGAGTTGAGGGCGTTGAAGCGCAGGCCGAGGCGGGGGAGCAGCGGCTGGTTTACGTCGACTGAGTAGCGCTGCGTACCGAAGGAATCCATCCGCACGGTGGCGCTGGCGCTGCGGCGGAACGTGGCGCGCTTGGTCGACACATTAATGATACCAGTGGGGTCGACGTCGCCGTAGGCGAGGCCGCCGGGGCCCCGGGAGAATTCGATGCGCTCGGTATTGTAGGTGTCGGCCGGGAGGAACCACGGGAAGCCGTCGCGGAGCTGGCGGATCGACGGGATGCCGCGAAAACTGATCTGGTTGCCGGAGCGGGAGCCGACGGGCGCGCCGACGGTGCCGGTGTCGTTGAAGATATTTTCCGCACCGGCTGCGAATTCGACGGCGCCGAAAAAATCGTTGAGGGCGAGATCGCTCAGGAGGTCGGCGGTGAAGACGGAGATCGAGTTGGGAAGGTTGGCGAGTTTCTCGTTGGTGCGCGTGCCGGCGAGCGCGGAGGAGGCGGCGTAGCCTTTGTCGTCAGCGGAGTTGACCTCGAACGGGGAGAGGATGACTGCCTCGTCTTTGCTTGCGGCGGTGGTAGCCGGAGACGGTGCGGTCTGGGCGGCAAGGGAGGTCGCGACCACGAACGCGAGACGGAGAAGAGCAGCGCGATAGAGATGGGTAGACGGAGTCATGGGGCAAGCAGGGTGGTGGTGAGGGGCGACGGACGGACGGCGCGCAGTAAGGCGGCCGTGCGGGCCAGCGGCAAGCTGTCTGGTTTGAGGAAATGGACGGTTTTTTTTCACTCGTGCTTCCGGCGAGGGCGGGCCATCTCCGGAGCGAGTCGCCATTTTTGTTTCAAAAAAGCCAACCCCATGAAGTCCCCGTTCGATTGCGCCCTGCTGAGCCTGTTGTTCGCGTTGCCCTGCTTCGCGCAAACGTCCACCGCGCCTGCGCCCGTGCCCGCTCCCAGTGCGGCGGCACCCGCGCGGGCGGCTCGGCCGGCGGTGAATCCGCAGATGGATGCGTTCTATAAACTCGGGCCGGATTCGCTGCCGATGGACGGGGTGCCGAAGGGGACGTTTTCCGCGGCCAAGGTCATTCCCTCGCAGGTGTTTCCGGGCACCCAACACACCTACTATGTTTATGTACCCGCCCAATATAATCCGGCGCAGGCGGCGGCGGTGATGATTTTCAACGATGGGCAAGCGATGATGGCCGAGCCCGGCAGCGTGCAGGCGCAGCACGTCTTGGACAATCTGATCTATCGGCGGGAAATTCCGGTGATGCTCGGGGTATTCATCAATCCGGGACGACGGCCGGACCAACCTGAGCCCACCCCGCGGGATTGGGGCGATCGCACGACGAACCGCGGGGCAGAATACAATCCTCCCAACGACCACTATGCGCGAGTCATCGTGGAGGAGCTGATGCCGGCGGTGAAAAAAGAATTCAACGTGAGCGCCGATCCGGAGTTGCACGGCATTATGGGGGCGAGTTCGGGTGGCATTGCGGCGTTTAGCACGGCGTGGTTTCGTCCGAATGATTTCCGCAAGGTCATCACGTTCGTCGGGAGCTTCACCAACATCCGTGGCGGCCACGTTTTTCCTGAACTGGTGGCGGCGAGTGAGAAAAAACCGCTCCGGATTTTCCTGCAGGACGGGCGCAACGACAACCGCCGGCCCGGAAATTTAGAGAACGATTGGTTTTACCAAAACGTCCGCCTGATGCAGGCGCTCACGGCGAAAGGCTACGAGGTGAATTACGCGTGGGGTATCGGCAATCACGGACAGAAACAAGGCGGCGCGATTTTCCCCGAGATGATGCGGTGGTTGTGGCGCGACCAGCCAGTGTCGACCGATCCGAACGACGCGATCGAGCGGGCTTTTCGTGGCCCGGTTGCTCCGGTCACGCAGGCTCCGTAGGGGCTGGCTGCAATCCGTTCGGATGCGGTGCCCGGTCGCCGCCCCTGTTTTTACCCAGCGTATTTTTTCCATGATGACTCTTCGTCCCTCACTTATCTTTCTGCTCGCGATCCCACTTGGGCTGGGCGCTGGAGTCGTCAGCGCCGCGGCGCCGATCGAAAAGTCACCGATCGCGGTGAGCAACCCGCCGCCGGTGCAAGTGCTCGTACCGGGCTTCACAGTACGCGAATTGCCGCTGGTGTTGCGGAACCTGAACAACCTGGTCTACGCCCCGGATGGGCGGCTGTTTGCCCTCGGCTACGACGGCAATGTCTACCAACTCAAGGACACCGATGGCGACGGACTGGAGGACGCCAGCACGCTTTTTTTCGACAATACCCGCGCCGTGATCCCGCCTAGCATTGGCATGGCCTGGGGCCCCGGCGGGCTTTACCTTGCGAGCCGTGGGCGCGTGATTCACCTCCGCGATAAAGGAGACGGCACGGCGGAAATGCAGACGGTCACGGGTGGGTGGCTACCGCCGACGGCAGCGGCCGGATCAAATCTCGACGCCATCGGTCTCGCGGTCGATCGCGAGGGCAACATCTATTTTGGAATCGGCGTCGATGCCTGGAACGGCGCGTATCGCCTCAACAAGCAAACCGGCCGCTCTGACTACAACCAATTCAGTGAGCGCGGTACGATCATCAAACTCTCCCCGGACTGGAAGCGCCGTGATATCATCTCGACGGGGCTGCGCTTTCCGGTGTCGCTCGCGTTTAATGCCGCGGGCGATCTATTTTGCTCGGATCAGGAAGGCGCTACTTGGCTACCGAATGGAAATCCTTTCGACGAACTGCTGCATATCGAGAAAGGGCGGCATTACGGATTTCCTCCGCGGCATCCCGTCCACCTTCCCGGTGTGATTGATGAGCCGAGTGTGTTCGACTATGGCCCGCAGCATCAGTCGACGTGCGGGGTTCATTTTAACGAACCTGTAGGGGGCGGTGAAAAGATCTTCGGTCCGGCGTGGTGGCGCGGGGATGTGTTGGTCGCCGGCGAATCCCGCGGAAAAATCTGGCGCACCAAACTCGTCAAGACCGCAGCCGGTTATGTGGCGAAGAACGACCTCATCGCCTGCCTGACGACGTTGACGATTGATGCCGTGCCGACGCCGCAAGGCGATCTGCTGGTGGCCTGCCATACCGGAGCGCCCGATTGGGGCACGGGTCCACAAGGGACGGGCAAGTTGTTCAAGCTGGCGTACACGGACAAAACCGCTCCCCAGCCGGTGCTTGCCTACGCGGTGAGTCCCACCGAGACGCGCCTGGTATTTGATCGCCCCGTGGATCCCGTTCGCTGGAAAAATCTGCTGCGCGAGAGTACGCTCACGCAAGGAACGCATGTCGCGGCGGGCGATCGTTTCGAATCGTTTGTGCCGGGTTATCAAGTGGTGAAGGATCAATCCAAAGTGAAACGCGCGGCACTCGCGGTCCTCTCGGCGGGCGTGGCGGCGGACCTGCGTTCGGTCGTGCTGCGCTCGGCTGCGCGCACGGCGGCGCTAAATTACGCGGTGAAACTGCCCGACGGGCTTACGGCGGAGCGGACCCGCGACGCCGCCCGCCACGAGTTGCCGCAACACGCCGCCATTGATGTGCTCACTGATCTCACCGGCGTGGAAGCCGAGTGGCGGGACGCGACGGGCCAAGTGGGTTGGTCCGGCTGGTTGCCTCATATCGATTTGGCCGTGGCGCAGGCGCTCACGGCTCCGAGCGAAGAGCACACGCGGCTGTTTGCGCTGCTGAAGACGCCGGGTAGTCTGGTCCTCCGCACACAATGGGATCTCCATCTCATGCTGCGCACGGCGATTCAGCCGGGAGCAAAGATCGATTTTGAGTATCCGGCCGAGACCGTGACCGTTGCGCTAAGACCCACCGGCGGTGCGCGGTTGGCGGTCAAGGCTCCGGCTGCGGCTCAAATCGAGCAACGCGCCGACGGTGAAGTGAGGATCACCACGACCTCGCGAGAAAACGCGTGGTGGCCCGTGGAGATTACGCTGGCCACCGGGGGCGGCGCTCCGTCGCTCGAGGCAGCGTGGCATTCCGCAGAAGATGCGCGTCCGCGCGCGCTGCCGCTGCGCCGCTTCCTGTTGCCGTTTGCGGTGCGTCACACCGGTGAGTCGGACGAGGCGGCGACGCGCACGATTCCAGAGATCGTCGGCGGCGACTGGCAACGCGGTCGCGACGTGTTTACTGGGCAACAGGCTGTGTGCTCGGCGTGCCATCAAGTCCGCGGTGAGGGCGGATTGATCGGCCCGGATTTATCAAATCTCGTCTACCGGGACTACGGATCGGTGATGAAGGACATCGTCCAGCCGAGTGCCGCGATCAATCCTGACCGCATAGCTTACGTTGTGGCGCTGACGGATGGCTCGTCGGCGAATGGGATCGTGCTCGAGGATACGGCGCAAACGCTCGTGCTTGGGCAAGTCGCCGGCGTGAACCTGAGGATCCCCAAGGACAAGATTGCTGGAATGAAAGCGTCCGCGGTTTCGCTGATGCCCGAGGGGTTGTTGCAAGCACTCACTCCGAACCAGATCCGCGATCTCATGACCTTTCTCCTCACGGAACCCGCGACGGTGAGGTCAAAATAGTGCCGACGATTGCCTTCGCGCGCGTGATCTCGCAGCGGACTGTCTCGGAGGCGGGGCAGGCTCTCGTCAATCTGCCGGGATCTGAATCTGTGGGAGAAATCTTCTGCGGTTTGGTCTGAACGAAGACCGGAGGTTTCCCGCAGATTCAGGACTCCGCAGATTTCGGATGTGAGCGAGTGCCGAGGAGCGGCACGGGTGTCGCGCTGATGGGCTGGTGGTCGGGTCGCTCGTGCAATTTACGTTCAAGGCGAGGTCCACCGGCTTGAAGGTAGCGTGCTTGCAGCTGATATCACCCCTGCCGCATCGCCCATAAGCAGGCTCCTGCAAAAACCTCTCGACCGATTATTGTGAACCCATCCCGCCTTACTTTTTCTCGCCCTGTATCTGGAGATTCCGAAATTTGCCGAGATCATCGAAGGAGCCGAGGCCGATCCAACCGTGGTTCAGCGTTTTGTTCTGCGCCGTGATGACCGGCTTTTCCATGTCGTCGAAGAAGACGGTGATCATCCCCGTCGCGGTGTCATGGACGAGCTTGAGGCGGTGCCAACGGCCGGGCTGCCAAGGTGTGCCCTCAGTGCGGGTGGCTGTGATCGGCTTACGGTCAGCGTGGTCGACGAGGTGGAGGTGGTGGTGAACGCCGTCGGCTTTTTCACCCAGGTGGGCATAGTAGAATCGGGTGTCGTCTGAGCGTGCGAAGGCGAGGCACAAATCGTTATTGCCTGCATCGAATTTCGTGAGCTGACCCTCGACCGTAAGGGTGAACGATGTCCATTCCGTGGTCTTGAACCACGCGAGGTTGAAGGGACTGCGCACCTTCGGCTGATAGGTTTGCTGTCGTTTCAGAGTGAGTACGGACTGGCCGTCTTCTTTGCTCCAAGTCCATGCGGCGGGATCGGCAAATGTCCAAGCGTCCGGCGTATCGAGGGGCCGTGCGGGTTCGGCGGCGAACAGAAGATGGGCGGAGAAAAAGAAGCAGAGCAGGGATTTCATGAGAAGGCGGATAAGGCGGAAAGAGGGGAGTGACTCGCTCCGCGGGGGGCAACGGTCGTTTTTTGAGGTGGAGCGGAATTCGGTTTTCTGGGTGCCGCGCGCGAAGGGCGTATCAAAGCCCGGATGCGACGATCCGATCGGCATCGTGACAGTTTGCACGAGCCGACGGCGCGGAACTCGGCCGATCCATGGGGGCTCAGTTGAGATCAAGAAATCGCAACTGGCCAGGAGGGCGGTCAGCTCGAGCGGAGCCGGCGGACTGGGATGACGAGTTCGCGATGGTGAAAGAAGGCGAGAACGATGGGCGTGGCAGCGAGCACGGCACCGGCGATCGACGGCCACAGAAGTCGGTCGAGAAAAAATCCGAGCAGGGCGAGGGCGGGCGCGACCAAAACGAAGAACAGCGAGAGGGCGCGCAGCTTGGCGGCAAGGAAGAAGCCGAGAAGCAGGGCCAGAATCGCCACGCTCGGCGGCACGAGCACGAGCAGTGTCCCGGCCACGAAGGGAATCGGGGCGACGCTCTTGCCGGGGTAGTGGAAAAAGAAGGCGATCATCATGACGCAAAGCGTGGCAAGCGTCAGCGGGACAACCGACTCGGCCCAGGCGGCGTGCCTCGCGTAGAGCGGCGAAACGGCAGCGAGTTGGTCGATGGTCATCACGACCCCCGTGGCCCCGAGCAGTCCGCGGGCGAGGTCGATCCAATGCCCGGAGAAACGGAGCAACTGCTTGAGCATTACCCAGCGGCTGCCGTTGCGGCGCTCGATCTCGAGTTGGTGAAGATCGCGGTAGCTGTGCTTCCGGCTATAAAAAGCTGGCAGCGGCACGAGGAGTGCGAGCGCGGAGGCGACGAGAATCAACCCAGGGAGAGTCATGGCGTACGGAGTGCGATTAGCGGGGTCATCGAATTGGTAGGCGTACGCTGAGTCGTCAACTCCCGCAGTGTTTTAACGAGAAATTCTCCGGGATCAAAAGAGGGAAGCTTTGCGGTAATTAGCCCGTTAACTAAGCGATGGCGAGAGAAACGACCACGATAACCAGCCACGAGCTACGGGCGGAGACCCTCGTGATGCGTTCCGTAAAAGTCCAGCAATCAACGGACATTGGAGGGGGCAGTGGCGCCGGCGGGGGGATGGCCGAGTCCCGGCGGGTTGACCCCGACGATCTGGCTGTGGAGGGCGGCGACCTCGTGGGTGATGCCGCTATCAATGGCGGCGAGGAGCGGGCAGAGGTAAATCGCGAAAGCGCGTAGGCGAGAGTGGAGGCCGAGACGACTCGGGCGAAAACTATTTTGAGCCGAAGGCGGGGCTGAGGACAATGTGCTCGATGAGATCGCGGAAGGCATAGTCGGTGGGCTTGGTCGCGGCGAGGATTGCGTCGATGGCGGGACGGTCGAGGGGTTCGATGCGGCGGCCGCAGGCATAGGTGAGGAGGCGCGTGGTGAGCATCCGGGCAAACTGGTCTTGGCGATCGACCAAAATGCGCTTGAGTCCGGCGACGTCGCTGAAGCGTTGGCCACCGGGAAGTTCACCGGATGGGTCGATGGGCGCGTTTTTTCCGTAGGTGGGGCGCCACGCGCCGATGGGATCGTAGTGTTCGAGGGCGAAGCCGAGCGGGTCGATCTTGCGGTGGCATTCGTAGCAGGAAGGGTTGTCGCGGTGCTTGGTCAGGATTTCGCGCATGGATCTGGCGCCGCGGATATCGGGGTCGATGGGTGGAACGTTGTCGGGGGGAGGCGCGGGCGGGGTGCCGAGAATGTTTTCGAGCAGCCAGACGCCGCGGGTGACCGGCGAAGTTTCGACGCCGTTGGCACTGACGGTGAGGACGCTGGCTTGACCGAGGAGGCCTCCGCGCTGTGTAGGGTCGACGGAGATACGGCGGAACTCGTGGCCGGTGGCGCCATCGACGGCGAGGGGGAAGCCGTAGAGACGGGCGAGGGGGCGGTTGACGAACGTGTAATCGGCGTCGAGGAAACGGACGATGCTGGCGTTGCGGTCGAGGAGGTCGCGGGTGAAGAGCTGCGTTTCCCGTTTCATCGCAGGTTGGAGATCCTGCGCGTAATAGCGGGCGAAGGTGCCGCGGTCGGGTGCCATATCGCCGAGCGTGCGGAGATTGAGCCAGCTATCGAGCAGGCCGTGGACAAAGGCGTCGGCGCGGGGACTGGCGAGGAGGCGGCGGGTCTGGGCGAGGAGTACGGGGGGTTGGATGAGTTCGCCGGACGAGGCAAGGCGGGTGAGTTCAGGGTCGGGCGTGGTGGACCAGAGAAAATACGCGAGGCGCGCGGCGAGGGCGTGGGAGTTGAGCGTGCGCGAGGAAAATGGCCCGGACACGGCAGGGCCCTCGGTGCCACCCTCGGTGAGGTAGAGGAAGGCGGGCGAGCAGAGGACGGTTTTGAGTCCGTCTTTGAGGGCCTCGAAATCGGTGTGGCCGGATTGCCGCCGACGGTCCACGACGGCCATGAGGCGGTCGATTTCTTCGGGGAGGACGGGGCGGCGGTAGGCGCGCGTGGCGAACGCGGTGAGGATTTCGCGCGTCCGGGCCGGAGCGAACGGCGTGTCGCCGAAAATAGCGCGCTGGCTGGCGGTGGGCCACAGGGGATTGAGCGGGCCGCGGATTTCCACTTCGTGAATGCGGATGTGCGGCGGGAATCCGTGGCGTTGGACGACGACCCGGGTTTCGACGATGCCGGTGGTGGCGCGCACCTCGACGGGGAAAGCAGAATTGTATTGGCGGAGGATGCGATTCCAAGCGGTGCGAATGCTGAGCGCGCCGTTGGGGAAGGTGAAACGCGGCGTAAAGCCGCGGTCGAGCCACACGCGAAAGGTATACCACTCGGCGACGTCGTCTTTGACGATCGTTTCACCCAACTGCGGTTCGATGGGCTGCGGTTGGTGGAGCGGACCGACCGTGGCTTGGCCGGCGACGATGCCGAGGCGGAACGGCATTTCCGGATCGGTGCCAAAAAGGCCGGCGTCGTAGGGATGGCGGCGGTTTTTGGCCTCGGCTTTCACGCGAATCTCGTAGGTACCGTCGGCGGGCACGCCTTGGGCGAAGGCGAGGAGCGGGCCGTAGGCTCCCTCGTGTTGCGTGGACTGCGCCGACTCGTAGAGGCACATGTAACGGAAATTTTGAACCCGACCGTGCGAGTAGCGGAGCTCGGGCTGTTGCTGGAAATTATCGGTGAAGCGCCAGGTGCGTTCGCGGGGCGGCTCCGGCGTGGACAACGCTTTCTCAACGATTTGATCGGCGGCGTCGACGTATTGAGCGAGGAGATACCCGGAGGTTTTCAGGGCGTCGCCGATGTTGTCCATGTGCTGGACCGACTGGTCGCGGGGAAACTTCGTGGTCGGGTCGAACATCGTCAGGTTGAGTGCGAAAAGATCGCCCACCGTATTAAGATATTCGCGACGGTTCAGGCGGCGGAGGACGGTCTGGCCGCCGGTGCTGGCGAGGCGGGTCTGGGCGTCGGCGGCGAGTTGGGTGAGGTGGGCGACGACGGTGGCGACGTCAGCGGGAGCGGGGTGTCGCTTGGCATTCTCGGGCGGCATCTCACCGAGGTTGAGTTGATCAATGATGGCTTGGACCTCGATCAGCGTGTCGGCATTCGCGATGGGCAACGCGAGGTGGTCGAAGCGGCGCTCGCCTTTTTGTTTTTCGGGGCCGTGGCAATCGGCGCAATACGTGGTGAGGAAAGTGCGAATCGCGGGAGTGGCGGAGTCTTGGGCGACGAGCGTGAACGGGCAGGACGCGAGCGCGGAGCAGACAACGCCCGCGAACCAGCGGACGACGGTGGAAAGGCCGGCTGCACTGATCATGTCAGGCGAGATCGAGGCCGCGGAGGGTGCCGGTGCTGAGTGCGAAGCGATTCGTCTCCACGCCGAAGCGTTGCAGCAACGTGAGGTAAAGATTTGCGAGCGGCACGCGACCGGCGCCACTGGCGGGGTAGGCGCGATGTTCGCCGTGTTTGAAGCCGCCGCCGGCGAGGATGATAGGAAGATTCGAGTTAGTGTGGGCGTTGGCGTTGCCCATGCCGCTGCCGAACAGAACCATCGTGTGATCGAGGAGGTGGCCCTGGCCGTCTTCGAGGGATTTCAGTTTTGCGATGAAACGGGCGAATTGCTGCATCTGGTATTTCTCGAGCTGGAGGAGACCGTTGATGTTTTCTTGCACCTGACCGTGGTGGGAGAGCGCGTGATAATCTTTGCGGAGACCGAGGGCGGAGGCGTCGAAGCCGCCGGCGATTTCGAGCGTGGCGATGCGGGTGGAATCCGTTTGGAGCGCGAGGGCGATGAGATCGTAGAGGACGGGGAGATCGGAGACGAAGCCGGTGTTCGCCGGCTCGGGCATGCCGGGTGCCGGTTTGGGGACATGGGCCCAGCGTTTGCTGAGCTCCATCTGACGTTCGACGTCGCGGACGGACGTGAAGTATTCGTCGAGTTTCTCGCGGTCGCGGGTGTCGAGTTGGCGGTTGAGGGATTTCGCGTCGCCGTGAATGGCGTCCAGGATGGAGCCTTGGAGGTGGAAACGGTCGGCGGAGCGGGCGAGGTCGTGAGCCCCCTCGCTGATGAAGAGTTTGCGGAAAAGTTCCTTGGGACCCGGGATGGGTGGTACGCGGGTGCCGCTGCGCGTCCAACACATCTGGCAACCGCCGTGGAGACCGTCCTCGGAGCCGATGGTCAGGGCGGAGAAACGCGTGGCCCCGCCGATGGTTTCGGCGGCGCGTTGATCGACGCTGATATTGCCCTCGGGCATCGATTTGGCGTCCATGCTACGTACGCCGCTGAGGTAGGAGTGAATGGCGAAGTGTCCGCCCTTGAGACCGTGATCGAGTCCGGAGAAGAGCGAGAAATCGGGACGGTGGGCGGCGAGCGGTTGGAGGAGAGCAGGCAGCGCAAAATCGCGGCCGGTGGCGGTGGGGAAAAATTCCGGTTGGTAGAAACCGAGCATGTTGCCGATGGCGACCAGGCGCTGCGGGCGGGTCGCGCCGATGGCGGTGCCCGCTTTGCTCGCGACTCCGAGACCAGCGCCGAGCACGCGGGACGAGAGCGATTCGAGCAGCGGGAGGGCGAGGGTGATGCCGGCGGCGCGGAGGAAGTAGCGGCGGTTCACACTCTGGGATGGCGTGGTCATTTTCGGAGGGCGTGACCGAGGGGAGGACGGAGCGGCTGGTTGCCGGCGGCAGGCGTGGATCGAAAATCAGGGGAAGATCTTTTGCGCACCGGCGACGGCGGGGCGGACGGTGCCGTCGGCGGCGATGAGGGGCTGGGGATGGGTGACCCGGCCGAGGGGGCGGACGCCGGGGCCGATCCCATCGCGGCCGAGGTCGGCGTGCGAGGCGTCGGCAATGGCGGTGAGACGGGCGACGACGGTGGGGTTTTGTGCGGCGACGTTGGTGGCTTCGCCGATATCGTTCGCGAGGTGGTAGAGTTCGCCGGTCGCCCGGTGGAGTTTCCACGGACCGTGGCGCACCGCTTCGAGGAGCAGTCCACGGTGATAGAGAAACGTATCGCGCGGTGGCATGGCGGGGGCCCCGGTGAGCACCGAGAAAATATCCACGCCATCAATTTTTCGATTGGCCGCCAGCGGAGCGCGAGCGAGCGCGGCGAACGTCGGAAGCACGTCGATCATGGCGGTGATGGCATCGGTCGAGGAGCCGGCGGGAATCTTTCCGGGCCACCACGCGAGACCCGGGACGCGGATACCGCCCTCGAGCGTGGAGCCCTTGGCGCCGCGGAGAGGGAAATTGTTCGCGCCCTGGCCGACTGGGCCGCCGTTGTCGGAGAAGAAGAGAACGAGCGTGGTGCGATCGAGCTTCATCGCGCGGAGGGCGTCGAGGATCTGACCGACGCTCCAGTCCACCTCTTGCACCCAGTCCCCAAGGAGGCCGTTGGGTGATTGGCCGCGGAAGTCTTCGGTGGGATAGCGTGGAAAGTGGACGGCATTGTGCGCGAGATAGACGAAGAACGGGCGGTCTTTCGCCTGGGCGTCGCGGATGAAGGTGATCGTTTTCTCTGTGTAACGGCGGACGAGTGGGACCTGGTCCTCGGCGCGGATCCGGCCGATCACGGTGTCGTTTTCGATCAAGGCGAGCGGGGGCTGGACGTTGCTGCGGATGCCGAGGCCATCGTCCTCGGTGGCGGGGGTTGTTTTCTTCTTCGGCGCGGGGTTCTTCGCGTTTGCAGCCTTCGTGGATTGGGCGGCGTTGGGCTGTTTACCGAAATCGTTTTTTGTCCCGTCGGCGGCGGGGCCCATATCGTTGGAGTAGGGTAGGCCGAAGTAGTAATCGAAGCCCTGGCGGCGAGGGAGGAACTCGGGTTGATCGCCGAGATGCCATTTGCCGATGGCGGCAGTTGCGTAACCGGAGGAACGGAGGACGTCCGCGATGGTGTGTTCGTCGGGGTGGAGGCCCACGGCGGCGTTGGGAAAAAGGACGTGAGGGATGGGGAGCGCGCGCTTCGGGTAGGAGCCGGTCATGAGCGCGGCGCGCGAAGGGGAGCAGACGGGCGCTGCATAGTGGCTGGTGAGCTTGCGACCCTCGGCGGCCATGCGGTCGAGGTGGGGCGTGCGGTTGTTGGAACCGAATGGGCCGATGTCACGGTAGCCGAGATCGTCGATGTTGATCAGGACGAAATTGGGGCGCGGCGTATCGGCGGCAGATGCGGCAGCTCCAACGAACGGCAGGAAAACCGTGGCGAGCAGGACGAAGGCGAGAGGAGATTTTCTCATGGAGGGGAAATGAACGACAAGAGGGACGGAACGGCTAAACTGCGCTGATTTTTCGGAGGCGGTAAGCGGAGCGAGGGTGGGCGTGATTCGTCTAAGCGGCGAGGCGTGGGGAGCGGGAGCGGTGGCGCGTAAACGGTGGATTCTTGATGAGCGGAGATGGGCGACGATTAGCGGTTCACCGGCTGGAGAACGTGGGTCAGAGTTTCTTTTTCCCGTTTTTCCCGGCCTTACCAGCTTTCGTGCCGGTGGTATCGCGGTCGAGCAAATCGGGAAGTGGGAGGTAGTCGAAATCGACAATCATTTTCTCCGCGAGGGCGGTGCGGAGTTCGAGCTCGATCGCGTGCACGGCGGTTTGGCCGCTGAGATTGTTGAGTTCGGAGGGATCGGCAGCGAGGTCGTAGAGTTCGTAGACAGGTCGCGGGGTGGTGAAGTAGGTGGTGCGGAGGCCGGCGGCGAGTTTACCCTGCTCGTTGGCGGCGGTCATCTGCGTCCAACCGGCGCCGCCCGCGGAGTCGACGGGTGAGTAGGGCACCCACGGCGTGCAGTTGTAGATGAATTTGTAGCGGTCGCTCCGGGCGCTGCGCGAAAAATCATTCGCGGAGCTGCGCATCTGGAGCGTGACGGGCGCGGTGCCGTGTGGTCCGCGCTCGACGAAGATGTATTTGCGCGGGGAGTACGATGAATCGCCGCGCAACAGCGCGGCGAAACTCCGGCCGCTCATCTTCGGTCCGGGCGCGAGGCCGGCGGCGGCAAGGATGGTCGGCGCGATGTCCTCGCCGCTCAGGAGTGTGTGCGAATCGCCGCCGGATTTCACGATGCCGGGCCAGCGGATAACGAGCGGGACATTGGAGCCGGGATCGTAGAGGGAGCCTTTGCCGTGGGGGAGCGCGGCGCCGTTATCGCCGGCGAAGATGACGAGCGTGTTGGCCGCGAAGCCTCGCTCGGCAAGCAGATCGAGGACGGCCTTCATGCTGCGATCGACACGGTTTACCTCGCCGCAGTAGTCGGCGAGCTGCGCGCGCATCCCGGGCAGATCCGGCCAGTGCGCGGGGAGTTTGAGCTTCGTGGGATCGGGACGGTCCTCGGCGGAGGGAGTCCACGCGTGGTGGGGATCGCTGAAATTCAGCCAGAGGCAGAAAGGTTTATCGGCGGGTTTTTGCCCGAGGAACTCGCGCATCTGTTCGATAGCAGCGGCGTCGGAACCGGTGCGCAAATAATCGACGCGTTGTTCAAACGTTCTCAGGCCGTGCTCGGTGAGGAGGCGGGCGGTGGTCTGGCCGTTGGCGGGGTTCGAGCCGTCGAGGTGATAGGATCGGCCGCACACGCCGGTGAAATAACCCGCCTGCGCGCGGAGGATTTCGGGAAACGTGATTTCGTCGCTGGGGAGAGGCGAGGAGAAGCGAGTCATGCGCGCGGCGACGGCGGAGCGGCCTGTGAGGTAACCGGCGCGGGAGGGCACGCACTGGGGTGCGACCGTAAACAGGCGGTGGAACTTCATGCCCTCGGCGGCCAGTTTATCGAGGGTGGGCGTGCGGACGTTGGGGTCGCCGTAGCAGCTCAGGAATGGGTAGCTATGGTCGTCGGAGAGGACGAAGAGGATATTGGGCTTCGCAGGCGTGGCCGCGCTGAGGAGGCCAGCGGTGAACGTGAGAACCAGGGCAAGGATGGGGACGTGGAGGATCATGGCGCGGGGAGGTGGGGGAATTGATGGCCCCGAAGGCTCTCGGCGCAAACCCTCTCTAAGATTACGGATGCCCTCCGAGTGGTCTCCACCCGCCTCAGTAGGCAGAGAGGCGGAAGAGTGCGGCGGGGGCGCCGCTGGCGGGTCGGGTAAGCTGGACGGTGAGGCGACGCGTGCGTATGGGCGCGGCGAGCGTGAACGCGGCTTGGCTGAGGTGTTGGTCGCGGATCTCGCTGACCACGCGGCCGGTGTCGTCGAGGACGCGGAGCGCGGGGACGCAAAAGGGCGCGACAGTTTCTGGGTTCAACATCAGCACGGTTTCGAGCGGGTGGTCAAAGTCGGCGTCGAAGTCGAATTCGAGTCGCGAAATCTCGACCGGCTCGGGCCACTCGAGCGTGAGCGTGGGCGTGGCGTCGCTGAGGGCGGCGAGCCAGACGTTAGGCTGGTTGGTAGGGCGGCTGAAACCGTTGCGGAGGTTCTCTGGAGGGAAGAGCGCGATCGGAGGCTCGACGCGGAGCGCGAAGTTTTTGCCGCCGGGGCGACGCTGAGGTATCCAGAATTCAAAGCTCTCGATACCGGTGCCGGGCGGTGGCTCTTGGCGCGGGGACTTGGCGACGGCGCGATTGAACTTTTGGGTGACAGCGAGCACGCCGGTGAGGCGTTGGTCGCTGAGATGCGCGGTGAGCGCGGGGTTGGCGGCGAGGCAGACGAAGGCGTAGCGCGGGGCGTCGATGGTAGCGGGGAATTTCAAGGTGACGGCCTGCGCCGGACCGGCGGCGAGTAGGACTTGGAGCGTGGCGAGGGTGACGTCGGGCGTGTGGTTATTGAGTTTTGAACTCACGCGGAGTTCGGCGACGAGTTCGGTGGCGGTCGCGACGTCGAGGGTAAACGTGACGGCGGGCATCGGGCCGGGTGCAACGGGGAGGAGCATGGCCCAGGCGTCGGTGAGCGGGAGGCGGTCGAGACCGGCGGGGAGTTCGCGCAGCTGATACGTGGACGACGCGGTGAGTGTGGCGTGCGAGACGAGGTCGGCGGTGTCGTGGAGCGGGACGCCGGGAATAAACTGGCCGGCGCGGATGAGGCGGCGTTGCAGTTCGGCCATGAGCGGGGGTGCGAGGAGGTCGCGCGGGGTGAGTTTGTCGCGCAAGCATAGGGCAGCGGCGAGACCGACGGCTTGGCCGCTGTGGGCGCAAGTGGCCATGACGCGGGTGGAGCCGAAGGCGATGTGCGTCGCGCTGGTGATGCGGCCGGCGAGGAAGAGGTTGGTAAGGTTGCGCGAGTAGAGGCTGCGGTAGGGAATCGGAAAAACGCCCTTGGCGTGCCATTGCTGACAGCCGGGTTTCGGACTGTAGACGCCCGCGGGGGGATGAAGATCGATGGACCAGCCGCCGAACGATACGGCGTCGGGTTGCGGGCGTTGCTCGATGAGGTCGCGCTGGGAAACCATGAAATCTCCCTCGAAGCGGCGGCTCTCGCGTTTGCCGGGGATGGTGCCGACCCATTCGAGGGTGAGGTTGGCGGCTTCGGGAAATTTGCCGGAGTTCTTGATGTAGTGCCACACGCCGTACGCGACTTTCCAGAGTTCCCACTTGATTTCCTCGGTGTCGTGCACGGTGTCGCGGAGACCGCCGTATTCGATCCACCAGAGGCGGCAGCCGAACTCGGCGGCGTTGAAATCGCGGAAGCGCGGGACCGACGTGATGTCGTGGAGCGCGTAACTCGGCGGCGTGAATTTCACCGGGCGGCCCGTGTCTTTTGAATAGAAATAAATCGAGTGACCGAGCAGTTCGGAGTTGGCGACGGCGGGCGCGAAGGCCTCGTCGAACTCGGCGGCGGCCTCGGCGCCGATCCGGAACGCGGCCCCGGCGAGGAAGCCGACGATTCCGTCGCCAGAGGCGTCGACGAAGAGCGGCGCGGCGAGTGCGTAGGCGGTGGAGTTCTGGGAATTGAAGGCGCGGACGGCGCGGATGGTGTCGGGGCCGGATTTTTCGAGATCGTGGACGGCGGTGTTGAGGAGGAGCGTGAGGGTTTTCTCGGCGATGGTTTTTTCGAGGAGAATGGTGTCCCAGATGAGCGGGTTGCCCTCGGGGTTGCGGTATTGGTTTTCGAGGAGGAACTCGTCGATGACGCCGCCCTCGCGAGCCCAGCGGTTGTTGTTACCGAGATGAGAAGTGGCGCCGAGGACCCAGAGGCGAACCTCGCTGGAGGCGTTGCCGCCGAGGACGGGACGGTCCTGCACGAGAATGACCTTGAGGCCGGCGCGAGCGGCGGTGATAGCGCAGCACGTGCCGGCGAGACCGCCGCCGACGACGACGAGATCGGCGGTGAGATGCTTTTGGGTGAGCGCGCGGGAGTCGACAGGAGGGTGGAGGAGCATCGGAGGAAGGAAAGGCGGCAGACGGAGAGAAAGAGAGAAGGAGAGAAGGAGGGCCGCCTAGATCGCTTTTGCGCGCGGGCGGAGTTGCCACGCGAGACACCACGCGAGCGGATGCAGGAGGAGCATGAAGCCGAAGGCGGGATCGTAGGAGGTGTTGGTCACGAGGGAGCCGACGGCTTTGTTCATCATGAGGCCGCCGAGAGAGCTGCCGGCGGCGATGACGCCGAACGCAAACGCGAGCGAGCCGCGGGGAACGAGATCGACGACGAGGGCGCTGAGGTTGATGAGCCACGCGAGATGCGCGAGCACGGCGACCATACCGAAAGCGAGGACGAGCCACAAGGCGTCGACGTGCGGGATCGCGGCGCCGAGCGGGACGAGAGCGGCGCAGCCGAGCATGATCCACAGGCGGCTGCGGACCGGGGTGGTGCCGCGCGCGATGAGCAGGCCGGAGAGCCAGCCGCCGGCGAGGACGCCGACATCGGCGGCGAGGTAAACGACCCACGTGACGCTGAGGGATTTCTGGTCGAGACCGCGCGCGTCATAGAGATATTTGGCGAACCAGAACTGGAAAAAATACCAGACGGGGTCGGTCAACATGCGGGCGAAGATGAGGAGCACGACCTCGCGGCGGAGGAGGACTTGATGCCACTTACCCCAGTTGGCAGCCGGGGCGGGGATTGCGGCCGAGGGCGTGGTAGCGGCTGCTTCGGCGGCCTGACCGGATTCGATCACGGTGCGTTCCTCGGCGGAGAGGCGGGGGTGTTCGCTCGGGCGGCGATAAAGCCAGAGCCAAGGGATCAGCCAGAGGAGGCCGGCCGAGCCGGTGACGATGAAGGCGGCTTGCCAACTGTGCCACGAGGCGAGGCCGACGATGAGGATGGGCGCGAGGGTCGCACCGACCGTGGCACCGAGCGTGTAGACGCCGATGGCGAGGCCGCGTTCGCGGGCGGGGAACCATTCGGAGACGGCTTTGGGTGCGGCGGTCCAGTTGCCCGCTTCGCCGAGACCGAGGAAAAACCGACACGCGGCGAGGGAACCGAACGAGCGCGCGAAGCCCGTAAGAATGTTGGCGAGGGACCACCAGCCGACGAAGAGGGCGAGACCGAAGCGGACGCCGAAGCGATCCACGATTTTCCCGGAGAGGATCAGGGCGAAGGTGTAGGCGATCAGAAACCAGTTGAGGACGGAGGCGTAGTCCTCGTTGGAGAGCGCGAGGTCCTTTTGGATGGTCGGCGCGAGGATCGAGAGCGCCTGACGGTCGACGTAGTTGAGGACCGAGGCGCAGAAGATCAGCGAGACGATCCACCAGCGGAGATACGGGATGCGAGGCATGAAAGCTGAGGTTGGAAGAGACATGAAACGAGGGGGCTATCGACGATCATCACCGGGGGCGTTGGTCAGAACAACCTCAGTTGGGGTGCAGTCGTTCACTCGTGTTGTCCCCCGATGGACGCTGCGCGGTGAACGAGCACGGTTTCGGCGATTCATTTCGCGGGGGGGAATCCTGTGCGGAGGTCGGGCAGCGGGCGCTCAGTGACGGCGCCAGCGAGGTCTTCGACGAGGAGACGGGCTTTGAGCGGCGCGGCTGAGTCAGAGAATGGGACGCTGAATTCGTAAGGATAACGGGTGTCGACGATCTCGGCTTCGGGCGCGTCGCCGAGGCGGTAGCGGAGCGTGGCTTTGCGGACCTGTTTCTCGGTGCGGTCGGTGTAGATGAATGCATCGGTGCGCGCGCCGAAGCGGAGGATGATCCCGGTGACGGTGCCGGCGGCATCGGTGTCGGGCTGGCGGAAATAATCGGGGGCGTTGCCGGCGGTGCGGCCGGCGACCGTGGTCGTGGCGGGGAGCACGGGCAGGGCGACGAGGTTTTTTAAGCCGTGGATTTTTATCGATAGGAGACTACCGGCGGGAATGCGCACGCGGAGCTGGCCGTCGCGGAGTTCGCCGGATTCGCTTGGGCCGTCGGGGCGCTGGAACGTCAGCGGGTAAACGTGGCCGGCGTCGAGGCGGAGCACATCGGCGTCGAGCGTGAGATCAGCGGTGATTTCTGCGGGGCGGGTGTTGCTCAAGATCAGGTAGGTGGCATCGGAGGCGGCGCCAAAGACGTGGTTGAGCGCGACCGCGGAGGAGCGCAGGGCGCGGCGGGGGAGCCAAAGGCGCACACCGGTGTCGCCGAAGACTGCGCCGGCGCGGTGTCCGTAAACCTTGCTGGTGAGGAACGCGTAGCCGGGCGCGTAGGCCGAGGGAAAATTCACGCGTCCCCGAGACTTGGCGAAAGCTTCGCTGACGAGGAAATCCTGCAACATCGCGATGTGAGGCCAGACGTGGTTGTAGAAAATGGCGTTGTATTTGACGTCGTAAAACGAGTGCAAGGGATAGTCGGGTTGCTGGTAGACGGTCGTATCGAGCGAGGTGAAATAGTAGCCGGGGAAATTGGCGTAGCGGCCGATCACGGCGTTGTAGGCGGCCTCGGCGAGCAACGGGTCCCCGGCGAGTTGGGAGAGGCGGAGGAGCCATGGCGCGTGATGGGCGAGCATGACGGGACCCCAGCGGTAGGTGCTCGGCTGCTCAGGGAGCGTGCCGACGAGCGAGGTGCGCCACGCATCGACGCGTTGCTCGGGGATCGCGGTGGACGTGTCGTAAGGTTTGAAGCCGTCTTCCTTCCCGTGGCGGCGGCCGGGGAAGACGCCGGGGACGCGTCCGCCGGGGTTGGTGGTGATGAGCGTGGCCGGGGCCATCGGGTTGGAGCGTTGCCAGAGGAGGAGCTGGCGGGCGGCGGTGAGCGCGGCATCGAGGTAGCGCTGCTCGCCGGTTGCCTCGAAAAGTTCGGTGAGATCGTAGAACGGCGGGGTGAAGTCGGTAGCGAATCGGGCGCCGCGCACCCCGGGGTTGGTGAGAAAGTCGGTCGGATAGTTTTTGACGGTGTCTGCGATGAGTCGGTCGGCGCCGGCTTGGGACGCGCGTAGATCAGCGGGGTCGCGGCTCAGGCGATAGCGGGCGAGGTGATCCGGCCAGGAGGCGCCGCCGGTTTCGGTATCGAGGTTGAGTTTGCGGGGCTGGCCGAAGAGTCGCGCGAGCTCGCGGGCGTAGACGGAGTCGCGGCCGCCGGTGAGTTCGTGGAGGGTGGCGAGTTCGCCGAGCTCGACGGCGGGACCGCGGAGGAAATGCGACGGGTTCTGAAACGTTATCGTCTCGTCGTCGGCATATAGGTATTTTTCGCGCGAGAGCAGATACTCGAGCATGGGCAGGCCGCGGCGGCGGTAGAGCTCGGGAGCGCCGGTCGTGAGTGCGACGCTGAGGACGTGGGAGGCGGCCACGTTTTTCACGGCGCTCGGCACGTCGAAGCGGTAATCGGAGCCCTTCAACTCGGCGACCCAACCGCTGTAGACGTCGTCCGTCGCATAGTCGACGATGCGCTCGAAGGTATCGTTGAGGGAGCACGTGGCGTTTTGCCGTTCGTTGCGGTAGCCGGCGACAGCGCGGTAGAAATGGTTGAGCCCTGCATACCAGTCGCCCGGCTGAAGTAGGTAGCGCACGGTGAACGTGCGCGTGTCGCCGACGGCGAGTTTCGATTCGGCGCCGCCGAGGAGGGGCGCGAACACGACCGGGCGCGCCTGCCCGGTGGGATCGCGCAGGCCGAGGCCGAAGCGGGAATTGGCGAAGGTGGCGAAGCGGTAGGGAATCTCGGCGACGTCGGGCGCCAGGCCCTCGGTGGCGTTGGCGGCGTGCGTAAACACGGCCGCGGTGGGGGCGAAATTTTCCGGCGTGAGCACGGCGGCGATGGGGAAACGTTTCCACGACCAGACGAGCGGCTGGTAGAGGAAATCGAGCGACGCGGGCGGGCGCGCGGCGAGCCCGGTGAAGCCGACGGAGAACCAACCAGCCTGCCCGGCGGTGAGCCGCCACGCGAAGGCAGGGGGGGCCGTGCCCTCGTCGAGCCGGACGGAGAGCGTCACGCGGCCTGCGGACGCGGCAGGGAACTCCAGTTCGACGGCGCGGGCGCCGGCGGGCGCGGCGCTGGTGGCACGCAGCGAGGCGGGTGCGCCGACGGTCCAAAAATCGCCGACGGCGGATTTGGCGCCGGCGGCTTTCCAGCCGACCACGCGCGTGCCGGCTTCCGAGCCGACATCGGTGTAGCCCGGATCGGTGGCGGTGAACAGGAGCGTGAGCTCGGGGCGGATTTCGCGGGCGAGACCGGGAGCGTCGAGGCGCGTGACGACGATGGCTGCAGGCGCCACCTCAATGCGGTAGAGTTGATTTTGGAGGGCGACGGGCTGGGCAAGCGTCGTGGTGGCAAGCGAGAGACCGAGAATGAGAGCGGTGCGGGTGATGCGCATGTGAGACCGAGCGGCGGGTGAAATTTGGGACTTGGAGTGAAAATGGAAGTGGACGCCGTTGAAAACGGAAAGGCCCTGCGGGGTTTCGCAGGGCCTTGGAATCAAGGTCGATCCGGCGCTACCGACCGGGTGCAACGGTGGCCGCGATGATCAAGGTGTTTAGAACTCGAACGTGTTGGTCAGCCTGAAGGTCAGGCCATTTTGCACTTGTCGGGCCACGACGACGAGATCGTCGTCGATCGCGACGGGAATTTCCTTGGTGTCGTTCAGGAGATTGTAGACGTTCAATTGAACTTTCCACCGAAGCTTGTCCCTTAAGATTTTGCGCGAGTAGTTCACGAAGGCATCCGTGGTGAGATCCGTCGGTCCGTAGATGGGGCGTTTAATGTCCTGAACGGTTATGCCAAACTCATTGATTTTTGAATGATATCCCACGGCTGCCTTGTCCTGCCAGCGGACCGCGCCGCCGACCGACCAGCCTTTTAAGCGCCCTTCGGTGAAGCGGTAGCTGTTTACGAGGTTGAAGCGCCATTTGCGGATTTCAGGCAGAATGGATCCCTCCTTACTTTGCTGGGTGCGAATCACCAGAACCGCACCGGTGTCCACCGATTGGTTGATAGTTTGTCCGGTGGGCCGAGCGATGAGGTTGCCCATCGCGCGCCACTGGGGTTCGCGGATCGCGAGGTAGTCGGAATACTGTTTGAGCACGTTGGTCTTGATGGATTCCTGAGACGAGGCGTTGAACGTGATCGACCAGCGGCTCGTCGGGTTATAGGTCCCCTCGATTTCGTAGCCTTTGGAGAAGAAATCCGACGTGCCGGTTACGTTGGGATTGCCCGCGTCGGACACGCTGCTGGTGGTGTCGAGGTTGGGTTCGATCGGATTCCAGAACGCCTGGCGCATGCCGAGCGGCGGCAGGGTGTAGAGCTTGCGCCAGTTTTCGTTGGCCTCGCCTGGACCGGTAAAGATCGAGCGCACGTTGTTGTAGAACAGGCGCTCAAAGTTCGGAATCTGTGCCGCGCCGAGCGAACCATCAGATTGGTTTTTGGATTTCGTTTCATATTTGTTGACGCGCACGAGGAGTTTTCCCGCGAACAGTTCGAAGGCGAAGCCCAGTTCCTTGGTTTGGCCGCGGGGGTTTTCGATTGGGCGATTCAAGACGTCGACCCGGCCGGCAAGCGGCTGAAAGTTTTCGGAGATGCCGTAGTGAAGGCTGACGCCCACGCCCAATTTTTCCTGCCAGCGGCGTGGAAGATGGCCGACGGCACCCCAGGAAAAGGCGTTGCCAGAGACTTGGTCGTTGGGAGTGCTGGGAAGGCGCAGGCCGTCCAGAATGACGATGTCGTCGGGCGTCCGCGGCGGCTGGTTGTTGAACCATTTTTTGCTCTTGTCGCTGCGCCAACCTGCGGTGAGGACGAGATTCTTGTTGAGCAGATAGCTCTGGCTGACGAAGGCCAAAGAATCGACCGAGTCCTTGTTCAAATTTGCGCCGGCAATCGGATTGTCGATTACAGAGATGGTGCGGTTCTGCCACGCGCCCAATTCGCCGGGTAGATTGGGAGTCGCGGAGCGATTCCACATGACCGCGGGAAAACTGGTCAGCTTGGCCGTGTTCGCTGGGACGGCGACGCTGCTGGCATTGGGGCCGTTGATGGCCCCGAGATAGCGGATGCCGATTATGCTGCGATCGAACGAAGTGGCGGGGAAACTGGCTGTGGGGCTGGTATTGAAGTCGATAATGGCCTTGTTGTCCAAGCCGATGGCATCGCCGTATAGCGTGTTGGCGCGGCGGATTACCGCCTGCTGATTGCTCAGCATACTGGTAAACACGTGTCGGCCCAGCCAGCCGAGCGACTTCGATTCACGTTCTAAATCCAGATCGTAGAATCCCGTGACCCGCCACGATGAGCGCTCTGTTCGGGTTTCTCCGAGGGCGGAGCGGTAGTTGATGAAAACGCGGCCGGCGTTCGGATTCGGTACCAGGTCGTTCACCTTGGTCAACGGATTGTAGATCGTATAGGGCAAGAAACCACTGGTATCTACCTGCAGGTTATTTTGAGCCTGTTCGGTCGAACCGGATTTGTCGTGTTGCTTGTCGTAGGCAAACTCGAGGCCGGCTCGTTTGTTCAGAAAGCTCTGTTCAAGGGCCAAATTCACGGCGTCAAAATTCTTGTATTGGCGATTAAGTGATCCGGTGAGCGCGTGGTTCCGGTAATCGAAGATCCACCGCTCTGCATCGGACAGCACTGCGCCACGATGGAAAGCAGACGAGTTGACTTCGTTGTCGCGCGTAACCCAGGTGGTCTGGCTGACGGTCGTGGCCGATTGCGGGCTGCGCACGTCCAGTGAATAGCCTAGGAGCGGCGTCGCGTCATTGGGGCCGTTGATCACCCAAATAGGTGCGCGGTTGGCGTCGCGGCTTCCGAACCTGACTCCTGGGTTGAGACCGGGCGCCTGGATGGGTTTTCCAGCCGCGACCCAGCCTGCAACGTTGGACCGGGGCGCCATGGACGATGGATTGCTCGAACGGCGGGAACCGGCCTCGGCATTGGCGCGAAACACGGTGTTCGCAAACGGTTTCACGACCACGTTACCGTAGATGCGCTGCTCCGTCTTGAAGGGTTCCTCCTGCATGAACTCGTCGTCCTTTTTGAGGCCGATGATTCTGAAAGCCACTTTGGCGGGCAGCAGGACGCGGTTAAAGTCGACCACCTCACGGTGGGAGCCGAAACTACCTACAGTGAAGTCAACCGAGCTAGCGTCTTTGAACGTCGCAGGCTTCAGCGAGGCGTCCATAATACCTCCCGGACTGCCGAGACCAAAGAGCATACCGTTCGGCCCGCGGCTCACCGTGACACGATCCGTATTGTAGCTTTCAAAATCTATATCGCTCAGGAAATATCCGCGAGTGAGGTCCGCGCTGGAGAGGCCGCGAACGCGAACAGTTGGCGACGCGTTGCGCCGGACGCCGTCGTCGTTGGTGCCGCCGTTGTTGCCGGAAAAATTGCCGTCATTGCCGGCGACTTCGGTATTGGTCGTGTAGAGCAGAAGCCGGGTCGCATCGGTTGAGCCCGTGTCCTTCAGGAACTGCTCGGTCACGACTTGGATGGCGCCTGACAAGTCTTTGAGGGACGTTTTCAAGCGGGAGCCAGCGAGGGTGCTGGAAGCGCGATAGCCTTTCTCTTCCTCGGCACTGATTATGAACGGGGAAAGCGAGATTGTCTCCTCGGGTGGTAGTGGGTCGAGTGGTTGGGCGCGGTTCGCCGTCGCTTGTGCGCACAGGGTAAGAGCGGTATGAAGCGCGCATAGCAGAACGAGTCCCGCGGAGAGCGCGGGAACGCGTGGGGCGGTTTTAGAGGTGTTCATAAGGTCGGTGGTTTAAGTTGGGGCTGAAGCAAAGTAATTGGTGGTATTGATGCTGGGGATGGCGGGGAAAACGGGGGGAGACGCACAACGGAAGTCCGCGGGCCCGCACGTAGGAAAACAGAAGCTTTGAACGAAGCGCGTTTCTCGTTTGCCTGACAATCCTCTCCTCAGTAACACCGTTTACTAAATGGCGGTAAAAAACTCGGACGCCCACGTCACAACGACTCAAATCGCGACCAAAGCGGGCGTCTCGCGCACGACCGTTTCGTTTGCTTTGCGCAATCATCCGAAGATTCCAGCGGCGACGGCCGAGCGGGTGCGGGCGGTGGCGGACGAACTAGGCTACCGGCCTAATCCGCGCGTGGCCGCGATCATGGCGCACATCCGCCGGTCGCGCGCGGTACCCGCCGGTGAACGCCTGGCTTTTGTGTGGGTGCACACGCCGCGCACGGAGTCGGCGAAGGATCTGTTTCTCCAACGCGTTTTTCTCGGTGCCAAGGCGCGGGCCGAGGCGTTGGGCTATGGGTTGGAGCAATTCTGGACGGCGGAGCGTGGCCTGACCGAACGGCGTTTGTCGCACGTGATGAAGTCGCGGGGGATTGTCGGCCTCCTGCTTTCTCCAGTGATGCACGGGACGGATGTGACGCTCGATCTGGAGTGGTCGTCGTTTGCACCCGCAGTGATTGGCAGCACACAGTGGTATCCTGAACTCCACCACGCGGGGCACCATCACTACCTTGCGATGCGCATGGCGCTCGAGAAGCTCGCCGCCGCGGGTTACCGCCGACCGATGGCCATCATTGAGGCCGGGGTCAACGAGCGGGCCCGCCGGGCGTGGGAGGCGGCGTTTGCGGTGTTTCACCCGAGTCGCGCAGCGGCAGCAGAGTTGTTGTGGATTGGGCTGCCGAAGGATCGTCGTGCCGTCGCGCGACGGATCAAGGAGAGCCAGCCCGATGCGGTCGTCGTCAGCGACCACGGGATGATCGAACAGTTTCGTGGAATGAACATTGGTCAGTCTGCGAAACTGCCGATCTTCAATTTGCACTGGCTGCCGACTGCACCGGAGATTGGCGGAATCGATCAATCCTACGACATGGTGGCGGCGAACGCGGTCGACCTCGTCGTGAGCCAGCTCAACGGCAATGAGACCGGCGTGCCGCCCTGGCCGCGCATGCTGCTGTTTCCCGGACGGTGGGTGGAGCCGGCGGTGGCGAGCGTGCGCTCGCGCTAGCCCTGCGCCAGCGCCGCGGCTCGTGAAATCGGACGACGGCCCCCCTGCGATCTACGGCATGCGCCACGCGATCGCCGCCGTGCTCGGGCAAATCTGCTGCCTCCGTATTCACGTCATCACGGAGACGTTTCAATTCTGAATGCACCGTGGGTTCACCGTGCGCGTCCACCGAGGGGATAGCAAACGTCGAACCAGTCCGGAGAGTTTCCTTGTCAGCAGAATCTCGAGTTTCACAGAATCTAATAAGTCGCCCGTACCCCATGAAACCCAAGCCCCCCACCAGGCAGCCACGCGCTGCATTGTTCGCATTGGCGTTGCTAGGTGCGACGCTCGCCCCGGCGCAGCCGAATCGCGTCACGCCGCCGAAACCCAAGCCCGCGTTGCCGGGAAGCGGAGACGTGCCGCAGGGTGTGACGCTCCCCACCCTCGATGAGGTCAAGGCGGCCGGTGCGCTACGGTCGCGGTTTTCGCATCACGCGGTCGCGTCCGCCGGCAGCGAAACCTCGCAGCCCCAGCTCGCGGTGTTCCGCCGGGAGATTGAGCCCATTTTGCGGGAGACCTGTTTCAAGTGTCACGGAGCGGAGAAGCAAAAAGCTAATTTCCGGGTCGATACCCTGAATCCCGATCTGCTCCGCGGTCCGGATGTCAGTTGGTGGCTGGAGGTGTCGGGTGTGCAGGTCGATTTTGAACGTGCCACGTTGACCGGGGGCGAGCGTCTCGCGTCCGGCGGTGGGGCCGCCGTCGGGGGTAAACGTGCTCACTCCGCCCCAGCCGTGGCCTGACCGCGCCCA
>CANIJN010000032.1 GCA_947467625.1 Opitutia bacterium
CGAGGTCGAGGGCTGCGAGGGGATCGGGTTCGAAGGTGGCGATGTCGGCGGGCGTGGCGCCGCTGTAGAAATTACAGAGGAGGGCGACGAGGCCGCGGACGAGGGGGCCGTCGGCTTCACAACGGAACGAGCAGCGGCCGTCGCGGACTTCGCTGACGAGGTAAACGAGGGAGATGCAGCCGCGGACGCGATGGGCGTCGATGCGCTCGGCGTCGGCGAGGGGCGGAAGTTTTTTCGCGCGATCGACGACGGCGCCGAGGCGTTCCTGCGGATCGTCGATGATCGCGAGGTCATCGGTGAGTTGGGTGAGTTTTTCGGCGAGGGTCACGAATGAGAAGTGAGCCCGGGGGAGGCGAACGCGCAAGGGTGCGGTATTGAAACACCACGCGCTCACGCGCGTAGCGACCAGCATTCAAAAACTCAAATGACGTTGATATCACCACTCGCTGGCGCTCGCGGCTACCCGGCAAATCACAGTCTGAATCTTTTGAGCGATTGATCGAGGAGACCGCGAACGATGGGGGGGCGCGGTGCGGGCTAGAAGTTGCCCTTGATGCCGACCTGGAAGTTGACGCCGTATTCGCCTTCGCTGGCGAACTTCACGTAGCGCGGGCTGCCGATCGCGTAGGCGTAGTTTTGGTCGCGGTCGTTGAAGATATTGCGGGCGGTGAAGTAGAGGCCGTAGCGGGCGTTGAGGCGGTAGTCGCCGGAGAGGTCGAGGCGGAGGCGCTCGGCTTGGTAGTTCCAACCGGCGGCCCCGAGGTTGGCGGCGGCGACGGTGGCGACGCGTTTTTTCCCGACGAGGGTCCACTTGGCCATGAGGGAGAGGCCGCGGCGGTTGTAGTTGAAGCCCCAGTTGATGATCTTGGGGGTGAAGCCGCGGAAGTCCGCCTCGGCGGGGCTGCGGTTGGTGACGAGGGTGGTATTGGCGAAAAGGCGGATGCTGCGGGCGACGTTGAGTGACGTGAACGTGGTGAGGGGCGCGTTGAGATTGAACTCCCAGCCGTTGATGTGGGTGATGCCGTCGACGTTGATGGGGGCGTTGACCTGGTAGTCGGTAAATTCCTCGCCGAGGCCGATGGTATCGAGGAATTCCGGGGTCGCGATGAAGTTGCGGGTGGCGAAAGAATTTTTGATCTGCTTGCGGAAAAAGCCGGCCGAGATTTCGCCGCCGTTGGGGGTGTAGTATTCGAGCCGGACGTCGAGGCTGTTGGCGGTCCAGGGTTTGAGCGCGGGGTTTTTTGTGGTGATGGTGCCGAGGGCAGCGCCGGTGGTGTTGCTGGCGGGATCGAAGTCCACTTGGCTGATATTCGTGGCGCCGAGAATATTGCCGAAGTCGGGGCGCCCGACGGTTTGGGCGAGTCCGAGGCGGCTGATGAGGTTGGTGGTGAGATTGTAACTGGCGTTGAGACTGGGGTAGTAGCCGCCGTATTCCTTCTGCATGCGGGCACCGAGTTTTTTATAAACGAGTGCGTCTTCGGCGATGCCGTTGGCGACGCCTTCGGGGGTGGTGGTGTTGATGGAGGCGGCGGGATAAATCAGGATCGGGCGTTTGGCGGCGTCGAGGACGAGGTTGCCGGCGGCGTCGTGGCGGTAGCGCGCGTTGTTGTCCTGCAGAACCGTTTTGCCGTCGTCGGTGGTGCGCTCGTAGCGGAGACCGGTGACGACGCGGAGACGATTATCGAGGAGGGAGAGGTCGCCCATGAGATAGGCGGCGTCGAGGCGCTCGACCAGTTCCTCGGTGGTGGTGAGAGCGGTGCGAACGTCGGTGCGGCGATTGGTGAGCGTGTTAAAATACTGCGGGAATTGTTCGTAGAGCTGCCAGGCGCGGCGGCCGCTGACGAACTGGGCCTGGGGGGCTTTACGGGGCATCGGGAAGGAGAGCATCGCCTCGTTGAGGAGACTGAAAGGGGTCTGGGTGATGCTCTCGTCGGCGTTATTGGCGATGCCGTCGCGGCCGACGTAAACGGGGTTGAAGGAATCGTTGCTGCGACTGCGGTAGCTCTCGTTGGTGGAGACGCCAGCCTTGAGGGAGAAATTGGTTTTGGCCGTGAAGAATTTCCGTTTGGCGTCGTAGCGGGCGCTCTTGCCGACGCTGTCGTTTTCACGGGTGGTGTTGGCGCCGTTGAGGAAGAAACTGTAGCTCTTGAGATCGAAGGGATCGATGGCTTGGCCGGCGGCGTTGCGTACGGTCACGAGGCCCGGGAGGTAGGAGCTGAAGCCGTCGAGATCGACGGTGGCACTTTGGATACGGGCGGAGGCGGTCTCGAACTGGCGGTGGGAGATGGCGCGGTAAGTTTGGTCGGATACGTTGTAGCCGATGCTGCCAGTGAAGTCCCAGAGGGGGCCGATGTGGCGGTGGCTGAGGCGCAGAATGGAATTGCGGACGCGGACGTAGCGGGCGGTGTTATTGACGTTGGCGGAGCCGGAGCCGGGGCGGCCGTGAGTGAAGGTGTCGCCCCAGGAGATGGGGTTGGTGCCGGCGTTGATGGTGAAGTTGTGCTGTTCGTAGTCTTGGACGAGCCAGTTGCCGCCGGCGGAAAACGAGAAGACGTCGACGGGGGTGGCCTTCCAATCGAGCCGCGTGCCGATGGCGTAGCGATGCTCGTAAACGGGGAAGGTGTTGTAGGTGAGGCTGGAGAGGTAGGGGTTGTCGACGGTGGAGCGGAGGGGATTGGTCGCGGTGGTGATGGCGGTGTTGAAGGTGCGGTTGATGCGGCGAGCGGAGCCGAACTGGTCGTTCTTCACGGCGTTGATGGAGAAGCCGAAGGTCTTCGAGACGGGGACGGTGTAGGAGAAATCGAAATCGGGCTGGTAGTGGAAAGTCTTGCGCTGGTCGTCGCCATCGCCGGCGCCGGGTTTGCGGTGGAGGCCGACCTCGTGGGAATTTTGGTTAATGTAGGCTTTGAAGCGGAGCTCAGGGCGGCGGGCCTCGAAGGCGGTGCGGCTGACCATGTTGATGGAACCGCCGAGGCTGGAGGCGGGCATGTCGGGCGAAGGGACTTTGGTGATCTCGATGCGGGAGGCGTTGTTGAGTGAGATGGCTTGGAGTGACGTGCTGCGGGAGAAACCGGCGGCGCCGGCGGTGTTCACATCGTCGCCATCGAGCGCGATGTTGGTGTAGGTGGCGGGGAGGCCGCGGAGTCCGATCGAGACGGTGTTCATCTGGTCGGTCCCGACATCGACGCCGGGGAGGAATTTCACGAACTCGCCGAGGTTGTTTTGGATGACGTCGCCGAGGGCATCGGTGGAGAGGACGGTCTTGATGTTACCGGCGAAGCGCTGCTCGTTGATGGCGATGGTGGCGGCGTTGGTCTCGCGCGCGGCGCCGACGACGAACGAGTCGAGTTTCACGGTTCCGTCCGCGGCGGTGGCGGCGGGTGCGAGGCCGGTCGGGACGAGGGCGAAGTCACGTTGGGCGGTGGTGCCGGCGGGGACGGCGAGGGTGGTGGTTTGCGGAATGAGGCCGGTGGAGAAGACGGTGAGCGTGACGTTGCCGGGAGTGAGGCCGGCGAGACGGTATTCACCGAAGGCATCGGTGAAGGCTTCGCGGGTGGTGCCGGCGACGGTGACGCGGGCGTTTTCGAGGGAGAGGTTGGCGGCCTGGTTTTGGACGCGGCCAGTGATCGTCGCCGTGGTCGCGGATTGGGCTGGGGCGACCGTCGCGAGCAGGGCGAGCGCGAGGGACGAGACGAGCGCGGTGGTGAGGTGCGCGAGGGCGCGGGCGGCGAAGCGACGGAGAGCGGCGATGGGTGTGGTCATGGTGCAGGTTAAAGGGAGGAGCTCACGAGGTGGGCGCACAGTGGGTCAGGAGGGTGTGTCCAACACGATCAGAAAGACGATTTCAGCGACGGCGCGGCGTAACGATTTTGTGGCGGGAGTAAGTGCGCCAGTGGATAAAAAAACGCGAGCCGTAGAAGGCTCGCGTGGGTCTGTGGATCAAGGGCAGGCGTAAAGCTGGCCCACAAGACGAGACGTCGGCGGTGGGCAAAGCACCGCTCCGTTCGGAAAAGGCTCAGTTGTAGAACATCGCCTCGTTCGACTGGAAGAGGGCGTGGGCGAGTTTCGCCCATGCGTCGAGCGGTCGATTGTCGAAGACTCCGCCGACCTGGGCGTTGAACTTCGGGCTGCCCTTGGGGGCCTTAGCTTTTTTCTCGGCCATGCGGGCGTCGCGGGTGGACGCTTTCGCGGCGGGGAGCGCCGCGCTGAGGACGACGTCTTGGCCGGTGGGATTTGCCTTTACGTAGCGAAGGCCGATATCGACTTCGGTCTTCGTCGGCCAGCGTTGGAAGATGGCGAGGTAGAGCGAAGTCACGCGGAGGTCGTCGGTTTTGAGGTCGGCGAAGGCGGGGCGATCGACGAGTTTGCGGGCGGTTTCGATGACCATCGGGCTGTTCATAAGGAACAGGGCCTGTTGAGGAACGAGGGTTTCGTAGCGGCGGCCGGAGGAGACGTCGGGGCTGGGGAAGTCGAACTGGGTGAGGAGTTCGGGCGGGTTGGTGCGGTCGATCAGGGCGTAGATTGAGCGGCGTTTGGCGAAGGCTTCGCTGCTGATGGCGATGGGCTGGCCGCCGCGCGTCCGGTCGAGCTCGCCGGTGATGACGAGAAGGGAGTCGTGGAGCTCCTCGAAATCCATCCGGCGAAGATTGTAGCGCCAGAGATATTTGTTGTTGGGGTCGAGTTCGACGTAGCTCGGGTTGGGCGCGCTGCTCTGCTGGTAGGAGGCGCTGAGGACGATGAGGCGGTGCATCGATTTGATGGACCATTGATTTTCGACGAAGGTGGCCGAGAGCCAGTCGAGGAGTTCGGGGTGAGTCGGCGCCGACGACATATTGCCGAGGTCGTCGGGCGTATCCACAAATCCGGTGCCCCAGTGTTGTTGCCACAGGCGGTTCATCATGACGCGGGCGGTCAGGGGATTCTTCGGGTCGATGATGGCTTGGGCGAGTTGGAGGCGGCCGGAACCTTGGTTCCACACCGGACGTTTCTTGGGATTGGGGGAGAGGATTTCGAGGAAACGGCGCGGGACGATCTCGCCTTTGTTGGCGTTTTCTCCCCGCAGGAGGACGGGGTAGTCGCGGGAGCGGGGGACGTCGGTGACGGCATTGGCTCGGATGGGGGCACCGGGGTGCTTGAGTTCGAGGTCGGTCTTCTCGCGGTAGAGTTCGCGTTCGGCGCGTTGCAGCTGCTGGCGCTTCAGGGGGTCGATCTTGGCGACGGAGTCCTTGGCTTTGTTTTTTCCGCTGGTGGCGCGACGGACCTCGGCCTGCTCGGCTTTGAGGTCGACCTCGCGTTTATCTAAGGCCTTGGATTTTTCGAGGTAGTCGAGGTAGTCGGCGGTTTGGGGCGCTTGCGACGCGAGGAGCGGGAGCTCCGTGGGGGTCATCGTATTCGCGAAGATGCCGTAGAGGGAATAGTAGTCCTTGGTGGGGATAGGGTCGAATTTGTGGTCATGGCATCGGGCGCAAGCGACGGTGAGGCCGAGGAAGGCTTTGGCGGTGACATCGATTTGGTCGCCGATGATGTCTTCTTTCCGGCCGTTGAATTGATTGCCGAGGGAGAGAAAGCCGAGTGCGGCGAGCGGCCAGCGGGTGTCGGGTCGGTTGGCGATGACCTCCATGGCGGGCAGTTCGACGATGGGATCGGCGGAGCCGTTGGCGGGTTTGCCGGCGACGTGCGGGATGACGGTCGAGCGAGCGGCAGAGGGGGAGGGCTTGAGCTTGGTCTGTTTCTCGAGGTGGTTGGTGAGGTAGTCGCCGGCGAGTTGGGCGAGGATAAACTTGTCGTAGGGCAAGTCGGCGTTGAGGGCGTCGATCACGAAGTCGCGATAGGTCCACGCGTGCGGGAAGCGGTTGTCTTCCTGGCGCGGGGCGTCGCCCTTGGTGTCGGAGTAGCGGGCGACATCGAGCCAGTAGCGGGCCCAGTGTTCGCCGTAGGCGGGGGAGGCGAGGAGGCGGTCGACGACCTTGTCGTAGGCATCGGGCGAGGTGTCCCTGACGAAGGCTTGCACGTCGGTGGGATGCGGAGGCAGGCCAATGAGGTCGAAGTAGACGCGGCGGATGAGCGTGGTTTTTTCTGCGGCTGAGTTCGGGCCCATGCTCTTGGCCTCGAGTTTGGCGAGGACGAAGTGGTCGATGGGGTTTTTGACCCACGCGGAATTCTGGACGGTCGGGAGCGCGGGCTTTTTAACGGGCTTGAAGGACCAGTGATTCTTACCCACGCCGGCGTACGCGGCCGAGTTGCCGGTGGCGACGTTGATGCGGGGGTCGGGGGCGCCGCGGCGGACCCACTCGGTGAGATCGGCGATCTGTTGAGCGGAGAGTTTTTCGCCCTTGGGGGGCATCTGGAGGTCTTCGTCCTTGTAGCGGATGGCCTGGATGAGGAGGGAGTCATCGGGTTTGCCGGGGACGATCGCGGCGCCGGTGTTGCCGCCGGCGAGGACGGCCTCGCGGCTGTCGAGCAGCAGGCCACCCTTCACTTTGTCGCTTTCCTTGCTGTGGCACGTGTAGCACTTCTCGGCGAGGAGCGGACGGATTTTCGCTTCGAAGAACTGGAGGTCGGCGGGGGCGATCGCGGCTTTTACGACCGGGTGGCCGACGGGCAAGTCGGCGGCGCGGGCGAGGGGGGCGATGGCTGAGAGGGAGGAGAGAACGAGAACGACGAACGAGAACGAGAAGGAGAACGAGAACGGACGGGGTGCGGCGAGGGCGGTCCCGCCTCTCACGAGGGGGGCTACGGCCGAGCGGGGGAGGTGGACCGGGGTCATGCGAGGAGGGGTTTGATGACGTTGCCGGCGACGTCGGTGAGGCGGAAATCGCGACCGTTGAAGCGGTAGGTGAGCTTCGTGTGATCGAGGCCCATGCAGCGCAGGATGGTGGCGTGGAGATCGTGCGGGTGCACTTTATCGACGATGGAGGCGGCGCCGAATTCGTCGGTGGCGCCGTGGACGGTGCCACCTTTCACGCCGCCGCCGGCCATGACGATAGAGAAGGCCTTGGCGTTGTGGTCGCGGCCGGGGCTGGGGGAACCGTTGCGATCACGGGTGGGCTTACGGCCGAATTCACCGCCCCAGACGACGAGAGTGGAGTCGAGGAGGCCGCGCTGTTTGAGGTCGGTGATGAGCGCGGCGAGCGGTTGATCGATTTCGCCGGCTTTGGCGGTGAGACGGGTCTGGATATCTTGGTGATGATCCCAACCCTGATGCCAGACTTGGACGACGCGGACGCCGCGCTCGATGAGGCGGCGGGCGATGAGGAGTTGTTTGGCCTGATCACCGCCGCGACTACCGGGAGCGCCGATGCCGTAAGCAGTGCGGGTGGCCTCGGATTCCTTGCTAATGTCAAAGGCGTCGAGGGACTCGGCCTGCATGCGGAAGGCGATCTCGTAACTCTCGAGGCGCGTCTCGAGGGCGGCGTCGCGTTGAAGGTTTTGCGCGTGGAGTTCATTCAGCTGGTGGATCATGTCGAGCTGGCGGCGCTGCTCGGATTTGCCCACGTAGGTATTGCGGATGTTTTGGATCATCAGCGGCACGGTGGGGGCTTGCGTGTTGATGCTGGTGGCCTGGTAGACGCCGGGGAGAAACGCGGCCTGGTAGTTGGCGGAGCCGCCGGGCGGGAGGCCGCCGCCGCGCAGGGCGATGAAGCCGGGGAGATTTTGGTTTTCCGTGCCGAGACCGTAGACCAGCCAAGAACCCATGCTGGGTTTCGCGATGCGGAGGGATCCGGTGTTCATGAACACGGTGGCGACCTCATGGGCGGGAATGTCGGTCCACATGGAGCGAATGACCGCGAGGTCGTCGGCGTGCGCGGCGGTTTTGGCAAAGACATCGCTGACCTCGAGCCCGCTCTGGCCGTATTTGGAGAATTTAAAGGGCGAGCCGAGGGCAATGTCGCCGCCCGGGATGCTCTTGCCGTGCATCTGGGTGAGGGAGGGTTTGGGGTCCCACGTGTCGACGTGCGACGGAGCGCCTTGGGCGAAGATGTGAATGACGGCTTTCGCCTTGCCGGCGAAATGGGAGGCGCGCGGGCTGAGCGGGCCGGTGACGATGTTGGCGCCGGATTGCGCGGCGGCGAGGTCGCGGGGGTCGAGCAAGTTGGCGAGCGAGAGCGCGCCGACGCCCATGCCCATGCGATTGAGAAACTGGCGGCGGGTCAGGAAATAGTCGGACAGGTCGGTCGACACGCCGTGGCAAGTGGGGTGGTCGGTGGGCGCGGGAAGGGATGACATGGTGGTGGAGATGGGTTGGGGGGCCGCGGTTTTTCGATCTGGCTCGGAGACGTCGGGGTGGTGGGTCGGTTTCAGGTAATTTGACCGCAGGACTAGCAGGGAAAAGATTTCAAGCAAACGCCGCGTGCCGGAAGAGGCAACCTGTTTGAGTAAACAAGGCTTTGACGGTCGGCGGAGCCTTACCCAGCGTGGCGCCCCGATGCACCTCGCTCCCCATCCGACGGCTGACGCCGCGCCGAAGAAACGCGACACGCTTTACCTGCAGGTCGTGGTTGCGATCGCGTTGGGTATTTTTATCGGCTGGCTGAAACCGCAGTGGGGTATCGCGCTCCAGCCGCTCGGAGACGGCTTCATTAAGCTCATCAAGATGATCATCGCGCCGATCATTTTTTGCACGGTGGTGGCGGGCATCGCCGGCATGGGCGACCTCAAGCGCCTCGGCAGCGTGGGGCTGCGGGCGTTGGGGTATTTCCTGACGCTGACCACCGTCGCGCTGTTCATCGGACTCGTCGTGGCCAACGTCGTGCGGCCCGGCGACGGCATGCACATCGACGCCTCCAAGCTCGATACCAAGCAGGTTGAAACCTACATTACGCAGGGCAAGGCGCAGAGTACGGTCGGTTTTTTCCTGAATATTATTCCGAAGACCTTTGTCAGCGCGTTTGCTGAGGGCGAAATTCTCCAGGTACTGCTGCTGGCGTTGCTCTTCGGATTCGCGCTGGCGCGCATCGGTGAGCACGGCCGGCCGGTGATGAACCTGCTCAACGAAATTGCGCGGGTGATGTTTGGTATCGTGTGGTTCATCACGCGGCTCGCGCCGATCGGGGCGTTTGGCGCGATGGCGTTTACGATCGGGAAATTCGGCATCGGCTCGCTGGTGTCGCTGGGTCAACTGCTGCTGACGGTCTATATCACGTGCGCGTTGTTCATCGTGCTCGTGCTCGGCGGCGTGGCGCGGGCGGCGGGCTTCCGGTTCTGGAAGGTGATTCGCCACATTAAGGAGGAGATTTTCATCCAGCTCGGCACCTCGTCTTCCGAGGCCGCGATGCCCGGGCTCATGGAGAAACTCGAGCGCGTGGGCTGCGCCAAGCCTGTCGTGGGTGTCGTCGTGCCGGCGGGCTACTCGTTCAATCTCGACGGCACGTGCATCTACCTCACGTGCGCCGCGCTTTTCCTCGCGCAGGCGACCGACACGCCGATGGGCCTGATGGATCAGGTCGGGTTGCTCGCCGTGATGTTGCTCACCTCGAAGGGCGCGGCAGGCATCACCGGCAGTGGCTTTATCGTGCTGGCGGCGACGATCTCGACGACGGGTAACATCCCGCCTGCGGCGCTCGCCGTGATCTTTGGTATTGATCGGTTCATGTCGGAAATTCGCGGGCTCACCAACCTCATCGGCAACGCCATCGCGACCCTCGTGGTCTCGAAGTGGGAGGGAGCGCTCGACGAATCCAAGGCGACGGAAATCCTCGTGGAAAAAAGGGGCTGATCGTCGCGTGAGGGTGCGGAAACGCGACGTGGGCGTCGCATCCCCGGGGGGGGCGTCGCGTCCCCGGGAGGGGAGGCGATGGCGCGCGCGGGGTGGAGGGCTGAGGAGTGTGACCGTCGTTTATGTCCCCGGTGAGCTTGCGCTTTCCTCTTTGGCTTAATTTTTTCTACCGTCGGAAAACGGTGACGTCGGAAAATTCTGACGAGAACGAGAACGAGAACGATTGGTAAATGACGCTGCCACCGGTCGGCGTGGACGCTGCGGAAGGCACGGGCAGCCTTGCCAGCCCTGCTCGCAATTGCCCCACTCTCCCCGCAGCGCCTTCAGTTGTGAAGGCACGCCATATCCATACTTTGAGCACACCATGAAGTCGCACCCTTGCATCACCGTCGCGTTGATCGTCGCCACCGCCAGTGGGCTGGCGGCTCAAGCGGCCCCGCCGATCCCGCGCCAAACACCCGCCGCGACCGTCACGATGGAGGCGTTCACCGTCACCGGCACCAATATCAAGCGCCTCGATCAGGAAAAATCGCTGCCCGTCACCATCATTTCCGCCGACGACATTGAGGCGCGCGATGCGGCCACGCCGATGAACCTCTTGGAGAGCATCGCCTTCATTACCGACTTTCCGGAAAACGAAACACCGACCAACGCCATCGCCGGCCGGGGCGACAACGCCAACATCGCGCTGCGCGGTCTCGGTGCGGGCAATACGCTCGTGCTGCTCAATGGCCGGCGGATGCCGTTTCATCCGTTTACCACGGGCGCGGTTTCGCCGGTGAACGTCAACGTCCTCCCTTCCGCCGTGCAGCAGATCGAGGTATTGCGCGACGGGGCCTCTTCGATTTACGGGTCCGATGCGGTGGCGGGCGTCGTGAACTACATTGCGCGCCGGCGGCCCGCGGGCGGCGATCTCTCGTTCCGCTACGGCACGACCGAGCACGGCGGCGGGACAGACTATCAGGGCAAGTTCGGCTACGCCGCGCCGTTCGCGCAGGGCCGGGGTAACTACATGATCGGCGCGAGCGCCTACACGCGCGACCCGATTTACCTACGCCAGCGGGAGATTTCGAAGTCCGCCGACAAGACCCGCTATGCCCGCGATCCGTTCAACGCCGCCGGTGGCTCGCAGGATGACCGAACGCCGATCGGCATCTGGCCGCGTTTCGTGACTGGCACGTCCACGGCCAACCGGTGGCTCTATCCCATCAACGGCGTCCCCACCCTCACGACGACCGCGATCCCGCGCGCGCAGTATGCCGACTATAACATCTACGTCATCGGCCAACCGCAGAGCACGCGCCACTCGCTGAACAGCCGCGTCGAATACGACCTCACGCCGCGGCTCCGCGCGTTCGGCGAATTCACCGGTTACTACTCGACGTCGATGACCCAGCGGCAGCCCATCACGCTGGCCGACAGCGACCGCGCCGTGACGTTGTCGTCAAACAACCCCTACAATCCGTTCGGCGCGCGTTTCTACAGCCCCACCGGCACCGCCAACCCCGACGGCACGGCGCGCCTCACGGGCAACCCGCAGACGATCACGATCGGCGACATGCTGATGGCGGATGGTGGCCCGGAGAGGATCGAGACCTCGAATCGCATGCATCGTTTGCTCGTGGGCTTGCAGGGCAAGTTCGGGGCCTCGTCCTGGGAGTGGGAAGTCGGCGCGATGACTGGGGGCGTGCGGGCCACGGACAGTGCGGTGAACTCGATCCGTGATTCCCTGCTCATCGCCGCCGCGCAGCGCACGGATGCGAGCGCGTGGAATCCGTTTCCCTTCACCTTTAAGGTCGTCAACAACGCGGTGGTCGCCGATCAGCCTTACCAAAATCCGGCGAGCGTGCGCGGGGGCTACACGCAGGCCGCGACGCGCTACGGCAACACCCGCATCGACAGCTTTGACGCGCGCGCCAGCGGTGACGTGATCGACCTGTGGTCGGGGCCGGTCGGGGTGTCCTTCGGCACCGAGTGGCGCCGGGACTTCAAGCTCGACCGCAAGTTGCCCTTCATCGGCCGCAACCCGGCGGACTCCGGGCTGGATCCGAATGACAACGACATCGTCGTGATGTCGCCGCGCGAGGTCTTTCGCGCCTCGCGGACGATCGCGAGTGCGTATGCCGAGACGGCCATCCCGCTCGTGGCGCGGAAAAATAATGTTCCGCTGGTACGCTCGCTCGACCTCAGCGCCTCGGCGCGGTTCGAGCGCTACAGCGATTTCGGTAACACCACCAAGCCGAAGTTCGGCCTGACGTGGCGGCCCAGCGGGGGAATCTTGTTCCGCGCCTCGCGCAACGAGGGCTTTGTCGCGCCGGACCTCACGCGCGTTTACTCACCGACGCTCTTCTCCCGCACGAGTCCGCCCGGCGATCTCGACACGGTGCGCAGTAATTTTTTCACCGGTGCCGGCCGCCCGGCCGACACGCGTGTGCTGACAATCAACTACAATATCGCCAACCGCGCGTTGCAGCCGGAAGTCTCGAAGGGCACCAGCGCCGGCCTCGGTTTCGAAGTGCCCGGCATCAAGGGCCTCTCGTTCACCGTCGACTACTGGGAGATCGCGCAGCAGAGCCTGATCATCTCCAACGGTCGCGATACGTCGGTGGATGACGCGCGCCTCCGCGCTTACACGCAGGCGCAGCTCGCCGCCGGCGTGCCGGTCAGCCAGATCGACGTGGGTTACCGGCTCGTGCCCGGCGACGAGTCGGGTAACTATAAGGGAGATCCGAATACGCTGCGCGCGCGGGTCACGCCGGCCGACCAGACGCTCTTCGCGGCGGCCAACGGCAACCTCGCGGCGTCGCGCCAGCTCGCGCCGCTCGGCGCGTTGATTGGTGGCGTCGTCACGTTCAGGAATAGCACCGGGCGCAATTTCACCAACGGTTTCGACTACACCCTCCGTTACCAAACGCCGCTGACGCCCTTCGGTCGGATCGGCCTCTCCCTCGAGTGGGCGCAGTTTCTCAATAAGTTTTCCAAGCTTACGCCCACCGACGAGAAGAATGACGCGGTGCACAACATGGACATCCCGCGCACGAAGATCAGCACCAACCTCACGTGGCGGAAAGGAGGTTGGACCGCTTCGGGCAACTTCACCTATCACACGCCGATTTGGACCGGCTCCAATGCGGCGCTCTCGAGCTTTGATCGGTTGAAGGACTCGGTCGATTACCTCCGCGCGATCTACAATAATGGGGCGCTCGCGTACCATGAAATCGGTGACAAGCAGACGCAGTTGAATCTCGGCCTCGGCTATCGCTGGGGTGCGCAGGCCCACGGGTGGTTGCGCCGCACATCCGTGCGCGTCGGTGTCAATAATGCGCAAGACCGCGAACCGACGCACAGCCAGGCGCAGACCGGATACACCGGCAGCATGGGCACGAGCCTCTGGGTCGGTCGGGCGTATTCGTTGAGCTACGGACGGGATTTTTGAGGACACCCTTTCCGGTGACGGCGCTGATCCTCGGTGTGGACCGGTGCAGGTGCGAGTTGCGCGCGACCACGGATTTCAGGGGTAACAACTCCCGTCCGTTTGCACCGCAGAGACGACACCGGAACGCAGATAAAACTGAAGACGCCCTCTCCCTCTATCCCGCAGCAATCGCGCTTTTCTGAAGAAAATCTTTTTTCACAGAGGGCACAGAGGTCCGAACCGAGGTCACGGAGCCCAACACCTGGTTCGCTCTGTGACTTCTGCGGGCTGGGCTCTGAGCCCTCTGTGAACGACAGGGTGTCAAGTCGGGTGTGAACGATCCGGGGTAGCCGAAACTCCACTCGCTCACGCTCGTAGCTACCAGCGGTCAAACACCCAACTGACGCTGGTATCAGTTTTGCGGGGCGATGATTGGCGCCGCGCGTCCCTCGCATCGGCGGTCAATGAGGGAAGTCGATCGTTGCAGGCGGCGGTCTGTTTTTTGCGAATCCGCGGGGCGTCGCTTAGCGCATTCAAAGCAGTGAGCCTTGTTCACTACCGACCGGGGCTTTCAAGCCGACTGCCGCGTAGCCTTTCGGCGTGAGCACACGGCCCTGCGGGGTGCGCATGAGATAACCTTCTTGGATGAGGAAGGGCTCGTGCACTTCTTCGAGTGTTTCGGCTTCTTCGCCGACGGCGACGGCGATGGTGGTCATGCCGACGGGTCGACCGGCGTAATTTTCTGCCATTACGCGGAGCATGCGTTTGTCCATTTCATCGAGGCCGGCGGCGTCGATTTCGAGGAGCTCCAGCGCGGCGGCGGCGACGGGTTGCGTGATCTTCCCCGTGGCGCGTTCCTGGGCGTAGTCGCGGCAGAAGTTAATGAGGTTGTTGGCGACGCGGGGCGTGCCGCGGGCGCGGGTGGCAATCTCGGCCGCACCGCCGGCATCGAGTTCGACTTTGAGGAGGCCGCAGCTGCGTTGGACGATGCCCTCGAGGGTGGCGTGATCGTAGTAGTCGAGGCGGGTTTGCAGCGTGAAGCGCGAGCGGAGCGGCGCCGTGAGCAGGCCGCTGCGGGTGGTGGCGCCGATGAGGGTGAAGCGCGGAATCGAGAGGCGCACGCTGCGGGCGTTGGGGCCCTGGTCGATCATGATGTCGAGGCGGAAGTCCTCCATCGCGCTGTAGAGATATTCTTCGACGGTCTTCGGGATGCGGTGGATTTCGTCGATGAACAGGATGTCCCCTTCTTCGAGATTGGTGAGGAGGCCGGCGAGGTCGCCGGCTTTTTCGATGACGGGTCCGGAGGTGACGCGGACGGCTTTACCGAGCTCGTTGCCAAGGATGAAGGCGAGGGTGGTTTTGCCGAGGCCGGGTGGGCCGGAGAGGAGAATGTGGTTGAGGGCCTCGCCGCGTTTTTTCGCGGCTCCGACCATGATCTTGAGGCGCTCGACAGTTTTGAGCTGGCCGGTGAAATCGGCGAACGACAGCGGGCGCAGCGCGGCCTCAGCGGGCGAGACGGGCGCGGCGAGGGTCGAGGCGAGGTAGTTGAGGCCCTTGGGGGCGGAGTCGGGAGCGGGCATGGGCGGTTTCAGATTTTCGACGGGGTCACAGCGAGGGCGGGCGAACGATTTCCGGCGTGCCGCGCGCTCCGTGCCAGACCCGCATGATTACGGGGCGCGGCTGGTGAGGGAACCGTTCGTAGATGATGCGATAGGGAGCTTTGATGATTTCGCGGAGGGATTGGTCTGCGAACTCGGGAACGAAACGACCGAGGTGGGGAAATTCTGCCACAGTCTCGGCGGCCGCGATCAGCTCCAAGCCATAGGTCTCGGCGAGCAACGGACGATCGGCGGCGATCCGGAGGACGATTTCTCGCAAATCCTCCCGGGCCGTCGCGGTCCAGATTATTTTTTCAACCATTCGCGGAGATCGGTCTTGATCTGAGTCGTGGTGTAAACGCGACCCGCCCGCACGTCGGCCCGAGCCTTTTCGATCCCGGCCAGCAAGCGCATCCTTTCGGAGAGGAATTCCCAGTCGGCATCCTCCGGCAGGCTGCTCATCTCAGCCACAATCTCAGTGACGGCCTGTTCTTTGCTCGACATGGCGGAAACGAATCACGCGTCGCGCGACCGCGCAAGCTGTCACTTCCACTCCAACTCCGCGCCGAGGCTGCGGAGATTTTCGACGAAACGCGGGTGGGCGCGTTTGATGATTTCGGCGTTGCGCACGACGGAGCGGCCGGGGATCGCGGCGGCGACCATCGTCAACGCCACGGCGGCGCGGATGACGTAGGGCGAATCGACAATGGCGGGGCGGAGCGGGCGGTTGCCGAACACGACGATGCGATGCGGGTCGCTGACCATCGCGTGGGCCCCGAACTTCGCGAGCTCGGGAATCCACGAAAAACCGTTTTCATAAACCTTGTTCCAGAAATGGATCGTGCCCTCGGCCCGCGTGCTCAGCGCGATCATCAGCGGGAGCAGATCGACGGAAAAGTACGGCCACGGCGCCGCCTCAATCTTCGGGAGTAAATTGGCGGTGAACGGCGCCTCGATCACGAGCTTCTGGCTGCGGCGCACGATGGCGGTGTCGCCCTCATGCTCGACGATGACGCCGAGTTTGGCGAAGGCGCGGGTAATGAGGTCGAAGTGATGCGGGAGGGATTTGGTCACGCGCACTTCGCCACCGGTAATGGCGCCGAGGGCGAGGAAGGTGACAATCTCGTGGTAGTCGCTGCCGATGGTGATGGTCGCGCCGTGGAGTTTTTTTACGCCGGTGACTTCGAGGCGGGAGGTGCCGAGGCCGGTGATTTTTGCGCCCATCGCGACGAGTGCGGCGCAGAGGTCCTGCACGTGCGGCTCGCTGGCGGCGTTCATGAGGGTGGAGCTGCCTTTTGCGAGGGCGGCGGCCATCGCAAAATTTTCCGTGACCGTGACCGACATGTAGTCGAGCCAGTGGCGGGCGCCCCGAAAGCCGGCGGGCAGAGCGATGACGAGTGGGTCGCCTTGGTGGACCGCGGCACCGAGGGCGCGGAGGATATCGAGATGGGGGTCGATCTCGCGCACGCCGAGCGTGCAGCCCTTGGTGTTGGCGTGGATTGTGATCTGGCGCAGACGGTGCAGCAGCGCCGGGTACAGCAGGACCGTGGAGCGCATGTCCTGCGGGAGTTCGTCGTTGGCGAGGGCGTTGCGAAACGTGGAGTGATCCACACGCATGACGCCCTTGTCGCGGTTCCACTCGATCTGCGAACCCTGGGCGCGGAAGAACGTGACGAGTTTATCGAGGTCGGTGATGTCCGGAACGTTTTTCAGCGTGACGGGCTCATTGGTGAGCAGCGTGGCGCAGAAGATGGGCAACACGGAGTTCTTGTTGCCGGAGGGCGTGATGGTGCCGGAGAGGGGCTTGCCGCCGTTGACGATGAGGTCGGACATCGATCGAAAAAGTTGAGGGCTGAGAGTCGGGACGAGGACTGAAAATGAAAAAGGCGTCCGTGAATCACGGACGCCTTTGAAATGCGCGCGGGTTTGCGCGGTGCGCAAGGCTTAACGCGAATCAGATCGCGCCGCCGCCCTGTTGGCCTTCGGGACGCGGGCCGCGATCAGCGCGACCGCTGCCACCTTCGTCGCCTCGGGAGCGTCCGCGACCACCGCGGCGCCCGCGGCGTCCACCGCCGTCGGGTCGGCCTTCGCCGCGATACTCACCGCGGGAGCTGTCACCGCCGCCGTCGGACGGAGCGACTTCATCGCGGGGATCGGGGTGCTGGAAGTTCGGGTCGCGCGGACCCCGGCCCTGGCCGCGGTTACCGCCCCGATCACGTCCACGACCACCGCGGCCACCGCGGTTGCGTCCATCGCTGCCGTAGTCGCCCTCGCGGCTCGGCTCGCGACCCTCACCGGAGGCGGGAGCTGCGGGGGTTTTCTTTTTGCCGAAGAGGCCCTTGAGCCAACCGAAGAAACCACCGGATTTTTTCACCGGTGCGGGTTCTTCCCGGCGCTCGGGACGGTCGGAGCGATCCGCACGTTCGCTGCGGCCGGAGCGTCCGCCCCGGTCTTGGTAGGGTTGGTTCGAGCGCGGCTCGAATTTGCGGTCGTCGCGGCGCGGCTCACGGGGAGCCCCGGAGTCGAAGGGCTTCGGCTCGCGGGTATCCGCGGTACGGGAGTCGACCGGACGGGTATCCCTATTCTCGCTGTCGCTGCGGCGGCCGCGTTCCGTGCGGAACGTTGGACGATCTTCGCGGCGGGTGGGTGGGGTGGCGGCGTCGCCGGCAGCGGCGGGCGCAGCTTCCCAGTTCACCGCGGCGCGTTTCTCGCCGCCTTGGGGCGGGAGAATGTTCAACGCGGGCTTCGGAGCGTCCTCGTTGCGTTTTTCGTCGCCGAACGGGAACAGGTCGGCGGTCTGAGCGGTTGCCGGTGCTGCCACTGGCGCGGCCACGGGTGCGGCCACGCGTGCGGGTGCGACTGCGACCACGGGGGCCGGAGCCGGAGGGGGGATGACGGGGGCGGCCTGGGGTGCAGGCTCGTTGACGACGGGCGCGCTCGCGGTGGTCTCACCGGTGAACGGGTTTACGTATTCGCTCTTCGAGGTGATGACTTCGAGGGCGCTGGGTTTGAAGCCGCTGGAGGCGGCGGCACCGGCGGCAGGGGCCGCGGGCGGGGTGACACGTTTGCCACGGTTGAGGCCGGAGCCTCGGGTGGAGCCGAACGTGCCGAACGGCTGGGTCGCGGCGGGGGCGGCACCGCTCGCCGCCTGGGCGGGAGCTGGGGCCGGAGCCGATGCGCCGGACTGATCTTGATCTGACATGTGCTGTTGTTTTGTGCTGAGGCGCTCATCCTGCGTAGGCGGGAGAGCAACCGGTTTGGTTGGGCACACACGGAGCGCGGGGACCGCGCTCGACGCGTGCATGAAGTCACTAGCGTCGCGGCGGCTCTCCCGGGGAGCAACTGCAAATTCCGCGCCGCCGAAGGCGGGCTTGCCAGCGCTGGGGCGGTTTCCCACCGTCGATCTCATGGACAAACTCGAGGAAATCTTCCGGATGCAAGATGCGTTGAACCAGCGGATCGGCGTCAGCCTCCCGCCCCCGACCGACGAGGAGAAGGCCAAGTGGATCCTCAACTACACCCGCGCCATGCAGCAGGAAACGGCCGAATTGATCGACTCCGTGCCTTGGAAATGGTGGGCGAAATACCAGAAATTCGACGAGCAGAACGCCAAGGTGGAGGTCGTGGATCTGTTTCATTTTCTCGTGTCGCTCGCCCAGACGCTCGGGATGACGGCGGACGATGTTTACCAAGCCTACCTCAAGAAGAATCAGGTGAACCACCAGCGGCAGGACAGCGGCTACGCGAAGAAGGACGAGGCGGACTCGAAGCACATCTGAGCTCAGCGTTGCCGTGCTGCAGATCGTCGCGACCTTGCGCGGGGCTGCGTGGAGTGAAGAGATCCACGCAATTTTGCCAGTGATCTAGGGCAGCCCATACATTTCGACGATCAACTCCCGCAGTCGGGCGGCATCCGCCACGGCGAGCGCGTCCACTTTCTTGACGAGTCGCAGGGTGCTGATCGTGCGAATGTGATCAACGGCGATTTCGGCGGGTTTGCCGGCACTGCGCATGGAGATGCGCGAGCGCCACGTCGGGTGAAGCTTCGTCGTGAGCGGGCAAACGACGACGGTCTCAGCGTGCCGGTTCATGGCATCCATGCTCACGACGACGACCGGCCGCGTCTTGGCGATCTCGCGTCCGACCGTCGGATCGAGGACGGCGAGATAGATTCCTTAGCGAGCGGGGATCATCGATCCAACGCCGCGAGGCCGTCGCCCGCCGTGCTCTCGAAATCGGAAAACTCGTCGCCTTTCTTCCGCTGCTCCGCGCCCGTCGCGCGAAATGTGTCCTCCCACGACAGCCGACCATCGCGGGTCGGCCCGAGCAAAATCCCCTCGGCGGTCCGTTCGGCGATGACGGCGTGGCCGATGCGATAATGCGAGAGCAGTGGCACGGGTAGACGCACGCCGCGGGAGTTGCCGATCCGCACAACTTTAAGGGTTTGGCTGTGCATGAGTAGTTACCGTGCTCACGCCAATCGGTTCGTCGAGCGAGGGGTGGGGTGGGGAATCCCGTGCGGCGTCCCACCGCCTTTCCGGGCGAAATCAGCGCGTGACGACAAACGCCGCCGTCACATCCACGGCGGTCTCGCCGGCTTCGATCACGCGGGCGCGGAGCTTGAGCTTCGCTTTGCCGTAGCGGTCGAGGGCATCCTTAAATTCAGCAATGGCCGCTTGCGCGGGGCGTTCGCAGATCGCGCGGAGGTCACCGATCACGGGGCGGCGATAGGCGGCGCGGCTCTCCTTCACGACGATGCTCCACTCGGCTTTGTCGGCGCCTTTTTCGTTCTTCATCAGCTCCCACACGACACCATAGCCGGCGAGCGTGGCGAGGGAGACGAGGCTGCCGCCGAAGGCCGTATTGAGCGAATTTTTGTTCTGCTCCTTGGGGGCCGTGAGGGTCAACGCCCGCGCGTCGCTCACCTCCACGCCGACGCCCATCGCTTTCGCGAGCGGGATCATCTCGTGGAGAAAAAGCTCCAGTGCGGGGACCTTGACCAATTTCATGAGCCCGGACGCTGGAGGGATTTTATCGGCGCGTCAAAGCTTCAACCGGAGAACTTTCGGCCGAATTTTGGGTCGTCGGATTTGACGTTTTGGGGCGAGCGGCACTCGTTAGGTTTACCATGATTTCCAAGGGCAAAAAGTTGCGGGCCAAGTTTAAGCTGACGATCGTCCAGGACGGCGCGGTGCGGGAGGTGGTGTTTGCCGACCTGCTGACCCGGCGCACGATCGTCTCGGTTTACATGAAAAATAACACGGGGAGTTGCGACAAACAGAACGACAGCCTCGCTGCGCACGCCGCCGAATTTGACCGGGCCGGCTACAATCTCGTCGCGCTCAGCCGCGACACCAGCGGCTCGCACCTGAAGTACGCGGTGAAGAAAAAAATCTCGTATGTGCTCGCGAGTGATCCGGGCGATCTTTTCGCGCAGGCGGCAGATTCGATCGTCGAAAAATCGATGTACGGAAAAACGTATCAGGGCCCCGCCCGCGCCGCTGTTGTCTTGGACGAAGACGGGACCGTGCTCGCGGTCGCCGAGAAAGTGGACACGGCGGACCACGCGGCGCAGTTACGGACACTGATTGCGGGTCTGTAAACGCAGCTGCTCGCAGTGGAGGTGAAGTCAGCATTGCCGTTGCCCGAGGCTCGGAACGGCGAGCGCAGCGTTGCGGCGGGGGGAACTTTGCACTGACTACGCGCATGTTGGAATTTTCCCGCCTACGTTTTCGTTGGCTCATCCTCTGTGGGTTGGTCGGGTTTGGTGCCATCTGGCTCCACGAGCGACGCCCGCCCGCGCGCCGGCCGGACGGCGTGGCTAGCGGCCGCGCGGCCACTCCCGCAGCGCCGAGCTCCGTTTTATCCACTGCGGTCAGTGACGCTCCGCCGGCCTTCGCGCGAGGAGTGCTATTTGCCGCGATCGCGCCGCCTCCGACCGTGCTCGCCGCGCTCGACGCCGCGCTGCCGGCTCCGAGCCGCGCGGTCCATTACGTGCGCGTAAATAAGGCTTGGCTCGCTGGCAAGTCCTCACCGTTTTGGCAGCGTCCGGGGGAAGGGCGGGTTACCTGGCCCCTGCCGGATGGACGCGTGCTCACGGTCGTGATCGAAGCCAGCGAAATGCTCGGGTCGGATCGGTTCACTAGTACCGGACATCTCGCAGGTCGGCCGTCGAGTCGGGCGATTTTTGCGTATAACGAAGGGTTTCTCCACGCCACCGTCGACGACGCTGAACAGGGCGTGCACGTCCTGCGGGTGGCGACGGCCGAGCTTTCCCAGTATTATCAAGTGGATCCGGCCCTCGTGCCGCCCTGCGGAGGCGAACGTCGGAAGGTGGTTGACGGAGCGGTGCTGATCGCGGCGCGCGAGCGGCAGGCGCGGGCCGCCGCACTCGCCTCGGCCGCGCAGCCAGCCGATCCCTCGGCCCCCAGCGAGCTGCCGGAGCGCGCCGGGGCGGTCGCAGGAAACCCGCAGAGCGTCGAAGTGCATGTGATGATGGCCGTGACGCAACAGGTGCTGTCCACGCTCGCGGGCGCGCAGCGCACGGCAGCATTGGTGAGTGCGTTTGATACCTCCATCGCGCGCGTGAACCGCGATCTCGCCGCGAGCCTCGTCACGGCGCGGGTGAAACTCGTGAAGGTGGCGGAGACGACTTACGACGAGACGAAGAGCACGGGCAACAAAGTGCAGGACGAGGCGCTCACGGCGTTGCAAGGTACGGCCGACGGGCAGATGGACGAATTGCATGCGCTCCGCGACCAGTCCGGTGCGGACCTCGTGTGCTTGGTGCTCAACCGGTCTGATTTTTCGAGCAGTGGTCTCGCGTTCGTGATCGACACGCCCGGCGATACGACGAACGCCCTGTTTGCATTTTCCGTCGTCCAGTATTTTTCGGTCGCGGGCACGAGCGTCATCGCGCACGAATTTGGCCATTCGTTTGGGTGTGCGCACGATCGGGAAAACGCCTTCGTCCCCGGAGCGTATAGCTACAGTTATGGCTATCGATTTTTTGGTGCCGACGGCGTGCGCTACCGCGACATCATGGCCTATCCGCCGGGCATCGAGCTCGGGTATTTTTCCAACCCGAGCATCATCGCGCCGGCCCCCATCAACGTGCCCGTCGGCTTGGCCGAGGGGCGTGCGGGAGAATCCGATTCGGCGCGCACGATCGAGCAGGCGGCCTTCGAGGTCTCGACGTATCGCCTCCAGACCCAGACGAAGCCGAGCCTCGGCACTCTCGTGAATGTTTCCACGAGTGCCAGTGTCGGGCCGGGCGAACGCGCGGTGATCGCCGGCTTCACGGTCGAGGGCAGCCAGCCCAAAGCGATGCTGGTGCGGGCCGCGGGACCGGCTCTGGCGGCCTTCGGCGTGCGCGCGCCGCTGGCCACACCGGTGCTTGAGCTTTACGCGGGTCCGCTGCGATTGGCGGAAAATTCCGGTTGGTCGGCCCAGCCGGGCGCGGCGGCGGTCTCGGCGGCGGCGCTGCAGGCGGGCGCGTTTCCCTTTGTCGCCGGCAGCGCCGACGCCGCGCTCCTCCTGACCCTGCCGCCGGGTGGCTACACGGCGGTCGTGAGTAGCGAGTCCGCCACGGGCGTGGTGCTCGTCGAGGCCTACGAAAGCGGTCCTGATGCGGGGCGTATCGTAAATCTCGCGACGCGGGCCTACGCCGATAATCGCGGCCGCCCCATCGTGGCTGGTTTCGTGGTGCGGGGCTCACCCGCTGCGACCAAACGTGTGTTGGTGCGGGTGCGCGGACCGTCGCTGGCGCGGCCCCCGTTCAATGTGCCCGACGCCATGGACGATCCCTTTATGGAGATCCGCAACGCTGCGGGGCAACTGATCCTGCGCAACGACGACTGGAGCACGGGCGCGGCCGGCGGGGCGAGCGAGGAGAACGACTTCACGCCGCTCGTGCGTTATTACCATGAAAAACAATTCGTCGCCACGGGCCTCGCGCCCGCCAACCGCCGGGAACCCTGCCTGATGGCCGATCTGCCGCCCGGGAGTTACACCGTGATTGTCATGCCCTTCGAGTTACTTCCGGACGAACCGGCGCGGCCGGGAGTGGCGCTCGTGGAAGTGTTCGAAATTGGCGGACCCTAACGCGGATCCTTCACCCTCTCCGCGAAATGTTTTGTCACCGAGTGCGCAGCGATGAGCACAGAGGATTAGGAGTTCAACACGCTGGCTTGCGCTGGGTCCTTGGGAGAGGTGTCCCGCGCCCTTTGTGAATCATGCCTTGGCTGCATTGATGGGGGAATTTTCCGGGCTAAGATTCATGGCCGTCCCCGCGCGCAGGGCGTGATCAGAATCAAAGCACCGTCCGCCTCGTTCGAGCAGAATGGCGGCAAGGCCTGCTGTCGCCGCCGCCCGGACTCCGCTGCGCGCTGGGTGAGCACGGGGCTCGCGCTGGCGGTCGCGTTCGAGAGGTGTGCCCACCGGGAGCGCGCCGACGATCGCAGGGTGGATTTTGACTCTGTTGGCGGCTTGCGGCGCTGCTGGTCTCGCCCTGGCCGGCACTGCGGGCGTGGATGCTTGGTATGATCGAGACGGTGCTGGGCGCATGGTGTGTCCTCCACGGGGCGAGCGGGAGGCTCAGCGGATGAAATCCACTGAAATAACAAGATATGCGCATCTCTGGCAAAACCTCGCGCAGACGACTGGTCGTTGTTGGCCGATACTCACTCATGCCCACGAGACCTGATCCCGGCGTTTTGTTGAGGCTGCTCAATGCCTGCTCCGTAGGCCCCTGCCTTAATCTGCCCTCCCTATTCAGCCTACGAAACACAACCCAACTCTGCTTCTTATGAAAATCCAATGCCTCCTCCCGCGGGCCACCGCCGCTCTTGCTCTCTTGCTCGCGGGCCTCGGCGCGCTGGCCACGGTGGCCCGCGCCGCTGAAGGCACGGCGGTCGCCAAACCCGGTGGCGCGCCCATCGCCGCCGAACTCCCGCTCGAAGTCGCCGTGCTCACCCGCGCGCCGAATGTTCCCCTGCCGATCAGCCGCAAGTATCCCGCCAAGGTCGTCGTGAATCTCGAAGTGAAAGAGGTCACCCAGCGGCTCGCCGACGGCGTCGACTATACCTTCTGGACGTTTGGCGGCGAAGTTCCCGGGCTCTTCATCCGCGTGCGCGAGGGCGATGTCGTCGAGTTCCACCTCAATAATCACCCGAGCTCGAAAATGCCGCACAACATCGACCTTCACGCCGTCACGGGTGCGGGGGGTGGCGCGGCCTCGTCCTTCACGGCGCCCGGGCACTCGTCGCAATTCACGTTCACCGCACTCAATGCCGGGCTGTACGTTTATCACTGCGCCACGGCGCCGGTGCCGATGCATATCTCGAATGGCATGTATGGTCTGATTTTCGTCCAACCCAAAGAGGGCCTGCCGCCCGCGGACCGCGAGTATTACGTGATGCAGGGCGACCTCTACACGCAGGGTGCGACCAATGAGTCGGGCCTCCAGGCATTCGATAATGTGAAGGCCATGGACGAACGTCCCACGTATGTTGTGTTCAACGGATCGGTCGGCTCGCTCGTCGGCGACAAGGCACTCCAAGCAAAAGTCGGCGAAGTCGTGCGCCTCTACTTCGGCGTGGGCGGCCCGAACCTGACGTCGTCGTTTCACGTGATCGGCGAGATTTTCGACCACGTCTGGACGGAGGGCGGGATGAAACACGTGCAGGAAAACGTCCAGACCACGCTGGTGCCCGCGGGTGGCTCGGTGATTGTCGATTTCAAAGTCGAGGTCCCGGGCACGTTCATCCTCGTCGATCACTCGCTCTCGCGCGCTTTCAACAAAGGCGCGCTCGGCATGCTCAAGGTTACGGGTCCGGAGAATCGCCGACTCTATTCAGGCAAGGAGATCGATGAAGTTTACCTCGGCCAGCAGTCCGCCGCCGGCTCGGCCGCGAGCACGCGCGAGGCTCAACTCGTCGCCCAAAAAGCCGAGGCCATCGCGAGGAATCCCGAGATCGCGAACCTCACGAAGGACATTCAACTTGAGCGCGGGAAAAAGGTTTTCCTTTCCGCGTGTTTTGCCTGCCACCTCCAGGAAGGGCAGGGGCTCCCCGGCGTCTTTCCTCCGCTCGCGGGCTCGGACTATCTGCACGCGGACAAAGAGCGTGCCGTGCGTACGGTCCTGAAAGGCCTCAACGGTCCGATCATCGTCAACGGCAAGCCGTATAACAACGTCATGCCGCCGCAGGAGTTCACCGACGACCAAGTGGCCGACGTGCTCACCTACGTGATGAACACCTGGGGCAACTCCGATGGCACCGTCTCGGCCGATGAAGTGAAACGCATCCGCCGCGCGGGGCAGTAACCCGGCAAACACAAAAATCAGTGAACCGCTCATCCCCGCTCATCAGAATCTCCGCAGCCACCACCACCGTCCGTGGTTCGTCGATTGGGCGAAGCCCGCAGCCGTCCGCGTCTTTCCGCGACGCCGACTGCTTAACGAAGATGAACGGTTCACCCCTGAAGCCCATGTTCTCCCGCTGCCGCTACGGCTTCGCCACGCTGACGCTCATGCTCGCCGTAGGTGTCGCGGCATTACGTTCGGAGGTTGCCGCGCCACCCGCGCCCGCCGGCACGGTGGTCATTCCCGCCGGCACGTACGCGCCGCTCATCCGCTCAAAGGATGAGCCCGAACGCAGCCCGGTGGCGGCGTATTACCTCGACGAGCGGCCGGTGACCAACGCCGAGTTCCTCGCCTTCGTGCGCGCCCTTCCGCAGTGGCAACGCTCACGCGTGAGCCCGCTCTTTGCCGATGTCGGCTACCTGGCCCACTGGGCCGGCGATACCGCGCTCGGTGCACTCGGGCCGGCGGAGGCCCCGGTGGTGCGGGTATCATGGTTCGCGGCACGCGCCTATGCGGCCTGGGCGGGGAAACGCCTGCCGACGACTGCCGAGTGGGAGCGGGCCGCCGCCGCGGGATTCACGACGGCGGATGGCGCGACCGAGCCGGGCTTCCCAGCTTATGCCTTGGTGTGGTTTTCTCGGCCGACGCCGGACACGCTGCCGGTCGTCGGGTTGGGTCGGCCGAATGTCTACGGCGCCCGGGATCTGCTGTCGCTCGTGTGGGAGTGGGTCGACGATTTTAACACTGCAATGGTCTCCGGAGAATCGCGCGGGGACACCGGCTTGGAGCGCACGCTCTTTTGCGGCGCGGGAGCCGCCGGCGCCCGCGACCTCACCAACTATCCCGCCTTCATGCGCGCCGGACTCCGCAGCTCGCTCCGCGCCAGCTACGTCGTGCCAAACCTCGGTTTTCGCTGCGCCCAATCGATTTCACCATGAAAACAAAATTCGCCGTCGTGCTTCTCGCTCTGCTCATGGTCTCCCCGGACGGGAGCCTACTGGCAGGCGATTTCGCCGAGCCATCGCGTGGCGGCACGCTCCTACCCACGGCCGTGCCGAATACCGGCTGCTGTGCAGCAGCGACGGTGACCGCGGCGAAAGGCGCCACGCCCTGCTGCGCCGTCGTCGAGGAAAAATCCTGCTGCGATCCACTGCCCGCGGGCGCGCCGCTCTCCGCCCGCTCGCTTTATCAACTCGACGCGACTTGGACCAACGATGTCGGCGAGCCCGTGAAGCTCGCCTCGCTCCGTCGTCAGCCCGTCGTTGTAGCGATGTTTTTTGCCAGCTGCGAATATGCCTGCCCGGTCCTCGTCAGCGATCTCCAGCGGCTCCGCGCCGCGTTGCCGGCGTCCGTTCGTGAGCAGACGCGTTTCGTGCTCGTGAGTTTCGACACCGTGCGGGACACCACGGCGGTGCTGGCCGCGTATCGGGCGAAACGCTCCCTCGACGCCGGCTGGATTCTTCTGCGGGGGCAGGCGAGGGACGTGCAGGATCTCGCGATGCTGCTCGGCGTAAACTACAAGCAGGACGCCCGCGGTCAGTTCGCCCATTCCAATCTCATCACCGTGCTGAATCCTGCGGGAGAAATCGCGCACCAACACCCCGGACTTCAGGGCGACATCTCCGAGGCGGCGCAGGCTGTGGTGGCGGTGGCGATACGGGCTTCGGTCGCGGCGAAGGCGTCGCCCGACCTGCCGCCGGCGATCGACCGCACGGTCATCATGTCGCGCGAGGTGATCCCGCTCGAACCGCGGTGGGACCAGGTTCGCGCTGCGCCGGAGGTCGTGCCGGCGCAGAAGGCAGCCCCCGGGAAGAAATGAAGGCCCCGGAACACCGCTGAACCCTCAATCAACCGAACTCGCCGCGCTGATTTTTCTAGGGTCGGCGCTCGCCGCGTGCCGCTGACATCCCTTCGCCTTACGCCCTTGCTCGCCGAGGCGCGCAGGCCCGTCCTTGCCTTTGCAGGCCGCGCTCGCGTTGATCGTGGTTCAACCCATCCCCATGAAATTATCCCTCGGTCTGTTGGCTGGTCTCCTTGTGGTTTCGACGCTTTCGGCGGCGCGACCCAATATCATTGTCATCCTCGCCGACGATTTGGGCTACTCGGATCTCGGCTGCTACGGAGGCGAGATTGCGACGCCGAATCTCGATGCACTCGCGGCAGGCGGGCTGCGGTTCACGCAGGCTTACAACACCGCCCGCTGCTGGCCGTCGCGCGCGGCGGCGATGACCGGCTACTACGCCCAGCAGGTGCGACGCGATGTTGTGCCCGGGATCGCGAGCGGCGGCGGCAACCGCGGCATCCGTCCGGCGTGGGCGCCGCTCCTGACCGAGTTTTTGCGCCCGGCCGGTTATCGGAATTATCACTCGGGCAAATGGCACATCGACGGCCGTCCGTTGGGCAACGCCTTCGACCACAGTTTCGAAATTGGCGGCGGCCAGAGTAATTTCTTCAAAGCTTCCGGTAATACCGACGACGGGGTACCGAATGTGCAGACGCCCGACTACTACGTCACCACGGCGACGGCTGATCACTCGGTGAAATATCTACAGGAGCACGCCGCGAAGTTCGGCGGGCAGCCGTTCTTCCATTACCTGTGTTTTACTGCGCCGCATTTTCCGTTGCACGCACCGGCAGCGGACATCGCAAAATATCGCGACACTTACGGCCAGGGTTGGAACGCGATTGCGGAGGCGCGTTACGCGCGGCAGAAAAAAATCGGGCTCGTCACTCATGCGCTGCCCCCGATGGAGCGCGAGATCGGCCCGCCGTATTCGTTTCCTGACGACATCGCGAAGCTGGGGCCCGACGAGGTGAACCGCCCTCTGCCGTGGAGCGAGCTCACGAGTTCACAGCGGGCGTTTCAGGCCGCGAAGATGGCGATCCACGCCGCGATGGTCGACCGCATGGACCAGGAAATTGGCCGTATCATCGCGCAGCTGAAAGCGATGGGGGCTTACGAAAACACGCTGATCCTCTTCGCGTCCGATAACGGCGCGAGCGCCGAAATGATGGTGCGCGGCGACGGCCACGACCCAGCGGCGCCGATGGGTTCGGCGAAAACGTTTCTCTGTATCGGCCCCGGTTGGTCGAGTGCGGCGAACACCCCGTTCCGCCGTCATAAGACGTGGGTGCACGAGGGCGGCATCTCGACGCCGCTGATTGCGCACTGGCCCGCAGGCATTGCCGCCCGTGGGGAACTGCGCCGCAGTCCGACCCACTTGATCGATATTTTGCCCACGGTGCTGGAGCTCGCCGGGGTGAAGATCCCGACCGAGATCAAGGGCTTTCCGGTGCCGCCGTCTCCGGGCCGGAGTTTTGCGGCGGCGCTCAAACAGGACGTCGCCGTCGCGCATGATTTTCTTTGGTGGGAACACGAAGGGAACCGCGCGATTCGGGCCGGCGATTGGAAACTCGTGACGGTCAAGCAGGGCGAGTGGGAGCTCTACAATCTCGCCCGCGATCGCGGTGAGTCGGAAAATCTCGCCGCGAAAAATCCCGCCAAAGTGCGCGAGCTGGAGGCGAGGTGGACCCAGCACCTAGAGGAGACGATGACGCTCGCGCTGTCTGCTCCCGCGAAGGACGTGCCGGCTCCCGCGGCGAAAAAGGGGAAACGTGCGCAGCAGGACTGAGCCGCCGCTCTCATGAATTTCTCCTGCGCGCTCGCTGTCGTGGGATTGATCGTCGTCGCTCACGTGGTCGCCCAAGAGGTGCGCCCGCTCAAAGATTATCGCGACTACGCCGGGCGTCGCGACGGGAGCGCCGAGCGCGGGCGGGGGTTGTTTGCGATGACTGAAAAAGGGGCGTGCGCGGCGTGCCACACGGTCGACGGCACGGGCGGCAAAGCCGGGCCGGACCTGTTTGCGATCGGCGACAAATTTCCGCGTCGCGAGTTGATCGATGCGCTCCTCGAGCCCTCGGCAACGATCGCCGTCGGCTACGATGCGACGATCGTGGAGACGACATCCGGCGAGACGTTTTACGGGGTCATCAAGCAGGCCGATGCCGCGGCGGTGACGTTAATGGGCGCGGACGGGAAAGCGGTGCGCGTGCCCACGGCGACGATCTCAGCGCAGCGCGGCAGTCCCGTTTCGCTCATGCCGGCCGGGCTCCACGCGGCGCTGTCGCTCGCGGAGTTTACCGATGTGGTGGAATACCTCGTGAGCTTGAAGCAGCCAGAGACGTCGCTCCGCAGCCATCAAGGCATGCCGGACGTCATCGCTGAATTGGCGCAGCCGGTGACGCTGCGTCCGCTCTTCGACGAGGCGTTGCGTTTTCCGGCGACGGTGGTGCGCAAGCCGGGAGACGTCCGCACAGGGCTCACGTGGTTCGGACAGGTGCCGGGCAGCGAGGGCGTGTTTTTGGTCGCCCACCAGCGGGGCCAGATTTGGCGGCTGGAAAAAACCGACAGGGGTTTTGTGAAGACGCTGTTCGGCGATTTTTCCGCCGGAGTATTTTCGCAACGCGGGCCCAACGGGCTGCTCGGCGTGGCATTTCATCCGAAGTTTCGCGAGAACCGGAAATATTACCTTAAACACCAGGCGATGGAGGCGGGGCAGCTGGTGACGGCGCTCGTCGAGCTCCGCGCCTCGGCGGACCTGCGCTCCGACTCGGGCGAGCCGGCGCGGCGAATCATGGCGATCCCGGCGGTGACGCAAAACCACACCGGCGGCTGCATCGCGTTTGGGCCGGATGGATTTCTCTACCTCGCGATGGGCGACACCGGCCCGCAGCAGGATCCGAACGGCCACGCGCAGAACCTCGGGCTGCTCCTCGGCAAGATACTGCGCATCGATGTCGATCGCCACGAAGGCGGGCTCGCGTACGCGATTCCCGCGGACAATCCGTTTCGCGGGCAGGCGGGTGCGCGGCCGGAGATCTGGGCGTTGGGTTTTCGCGAGCCGTGGCGCTTTAGCTTTGATTCCGCGACCGGCGATCTCTGGGTCGGCGATGTCGGCCAGGATCGCGTGGAGGAAGTCGCCCTCGTGCGCCGCGGCGAGAACCACGGGTGGAACGTCATTGAGGGCTTCGAGCGGTTCTCCAACCTACGCCAGCGAGAGGGCGCAAGCTATTCGCCGCCGGTCGCGGCCTATCGCCGGCGCTATGGTAACTCGGTGACGGGCGGACACGTTTACCGCGGAGATCCGGCCTCGTCGTTTCACGGGGTGTATGTTTTCGGCGACTACACGTCGCGGTATATTTTCGGAGTCGCGCAAAAGCAGGGGCGGCTCGAGGCGATGCGCATCATCGGCGTGGCGCCCGAGAGCCTGGCCTCGTTTGCGACCGACGAGCGCGGGAAAATCTACGTCGTCGGCTATGAAGGCATGATCTTCGAGGTGGATTTTTCGGGCGCGGACTTCGGGGGTGCGGCGAAGGTGGCGACGCAGACGAAGGCGATCGGCGCGTCCGCGGTGAAACGCGAGACGGTGAATTGGGAACGGCGCGCGTATGCGTTGCCCGAGTCGATCTGGAGCGTCGAGGCCCTCGACACGAATGGCGACGGCGTGAAGGAATTCATCGCGATGGGCGTGACCAAGGTATTCGCGGTCGATGTGGCGAACTGGAAAACGGAGGTGCTGTTCGACGCGCAGGAGGGCAAGCTGCTCTATTGCGCGGCCGTGGATGCGGACGGCGACGGCGACCTGGATCTGGCGCTCGGCCGCTATCAGATTCCGTGGATCGAATTTCGTGCGCCGCGCGTCTCGGGTAAGCGCGTGCCGCCAGAGCCGAAGGGTCCCGATTTCAGTGTGGCGTGGATCGAGAACCGCCGGCGCGCGGGCACGTGGCCGCTGCACGTCGTCGATCGCGAGCTCAACGGCATCCACGGTCTCGCGGTGGGCGACGTCGATGCCGATGGCCGGACCGACGTGATCGCTGGTAGCATCAGCGGCCCGTTTTTTCAGAATAGTATCGCCTGGTTTTCGCTCGCGGAGAAAGCCGCCGCGCCCGCCGCGCGCCACGTGGTGACCTCCGGTGGTGCCGATGGCCGTCCTCACTATTTGGATTTCGCCGATCTGAACCGCGACGGCCGCGGGGATGTTTTGTTGGGCGACTCCGGCAAGGGCACGTTGACGTGGTGGGAGCGCGGCGTGAACGATGCGGCGCCCTGGACGAAACATCTGATCGCGCAGGAGAAAGGCGCGACGAATATCAAGGCGGGCGACATAAACGGTGATGGTCGCGCTGATGTGGTTGGCGCGTGTGGCCACGGCAAGGGCGTGTTTTGGTTCGAAGGGCCGACATGGACGAAGCACGTGATCGACGCGGAGCTCGCGACGCCGCACGCCCTGGCCGCGGGTGATTTTGATGGCGACGGTGATCTCGATGTCGCTGTCGCGTCCTACACGGCGTTTACGGTTCGCTGGTATGAGAACGACGGTCGCGGTGGCTTCACGCCGCACGACATTGACGTCGGCCACAAACAAGAAGCCTACGATCTGAAAGCGACTGACCTCGACGGTGATGGTCGCACGGACTTGATCCTCGCCGGTCGCGAAACGCGTAACGCGGTCGCGTATTTCAACCGGAAGTAGGGCGGCGCCGGCAGACTCTTGGCTGGCTGAGACGGCGGACTCGAAGCGCGGGTAGCGGCGAGCGCCAGCAAGCCGACGCCATCCACTCGCTGGCGCTCGCGGCTACCTTCGCATGCTAGGCGTTTAGGAACTCCAGCGCAGTGCGGTCCGAAACGTGCTCGGCCAAAACGTTTCGTTGGAGCGTTAAAGATTGAGCGTTCCGGTCATCCAGCTTCGCCGTGAGGGGCGGGCCACGCTCATCATTTAACGCCCAACGTCCCGGCGGAGCGAAGGTGCCCTTTCCGAAATTTGAGCGTAAGAGCGTTGAGCGTTGTCCGGGGCGCGTTTGTCCGGACTGTCCACCCGCCGGCGTTCGGGAGGGCGGGGGATACCGCGAGTGCGTGCAGCCAGAAGTGGTGGCTTTGCTCGGGTGTGGCGGTGGTCATTCTGCGTTGGCGAGTGAACCGATGTCGGAGGCAAATTCGCAGCTGGCGGTTTTTTAGAAAAAAGTTCGTCAGATTGGGCCGGATACCGGAGTCATTCGCTGAAGCGCCCCTCTTCCGCATGTTAACCCCGCCGTCATCCGCTCCCCGTGAAACGCATGAAATCTTCATGCAACTGCTCGCGCGCCATGAGCCGGTGATTCGCGGCTACCTGCGGTCCCTCGTTTCGCGGCCGGCCGATGTCGATGAACTGATGCCGGACGTCGCGCTGGTGGCATGGCGCAAGTTTTCCGAGTTGCGCGAGCCCGAAGCTTTTCCTCGCTGGGCCTGTGTGATTGCGCGCTACGAGGCGCTACGTTTTCACCGCGACCGGGCCCGCGACCGGCTCGTGCTCGACGAGGCCGTGATCGCCAAGCTTGCTGATGAAGGTGCCGGCGAAACGCCGCTGCGGGCGCGCCAAATGGCGGCGCTGGAGGTGTGTGTGGATGGTCTGCCCGCCGAGCGGCGTGAATTGCTCCTGACGTGTTATGCGACCGAGACGGCGATC
>CANIJN010000033.1 GCA_947467625.1 Opitutia bacterium
CATTGCCCCGGCATCTTCGACTGGCCGAACAACGTCTACGCGCCGATTATGCTACCCGAGCTCACGTTCGGCGAGCACGTCACGCTTCCCGCGTTCTATGGTAAAAACTGCGTCACGGGCCTCGGGCTCCGCAATAGTTTCTACTTCCGCTATGAGCAGCCCGAACTGATTTCCACCAAGGAAGAATTTATTAAGGGCCTCGGCAGCGTGAAGGTTCAGTGGACGTTTTGCGGCAATAAGATCGGCTGCGAATTCGCCTACACGGTCAAGCAACAGGTCACCCTCGACAAATTCCGCTACGCGCTCGCGATCGCTGCGCCGCACTCGAAATACCGCGTCACCGGCTCCCTCGCTCTCGGCCCGCTCGGCCAGCGCTGCAGCGTCGCCAAGGATGATTTCCAAGCGGTCTGGCAGGAAACCGAAGTGGTCAGCGCCGATCCGACCTACCGCACGAACTACGGCAAGATCCACTATTTGCAGTATCTCGTACGTGACCATCCGCTCATTATGCGCCCTGGCCACGTCTATCGCCTCGCGGTGAATTTCGAGCCCGACGTGACGCATACGGAAAGCTGAGGGGCTCAGCGAGTAGTCGGTAGCGGAGAGCGAGCATCGAGCTCTCCGCGCTGTTTTTCTACTCGCTTCCCGGCACCCTCTGCCCGCTACCTTTTGGCGTGCTCTCTCGCCGCATCATTCCTTGTCTGGACGTTAACGCTGGACGCGTCGTCAAGGGCATTAAGTTTCAGCAGCTCCGCGACGCGGGCGATCCCGTCCAAAGCGCTAAAGCCTACGATGCCCAAGGCGCCGACGAACTCGTCTTCCTCGATATCACTGCCTCTAGCGACGGCCGCGGGATCATGCATGATGTCGTCGCAGCGACCGCCGAACAGTGCTTCATGCCGCTGACCGTCGGTGGCGGGCTGCGCACGCTGGCGGATATCGAGGCGATGCTGAAGAGCGGCGCGGACAAGGTTTCGCTCAACACGGCCGCGATCAAAAACCCTCAGCTCATCGCTGACGCCTCTAATCGCTTCGGTGCGCAGTGCATCGTGCTCGCCATCGACGCGAAGCGCGAGGCCGACGGCCAGTCTTGGCGCGTGTACACCCACGGCGGACGCAATCCCACAGAGCTCAACGCCGTCGAGTGGGCGCGAAACGCCGTCACGCTCGGCGCCGGCGAGATTCTCCTCACCAGCATGGACGCCGACGGCACCCAAGCGGGCTACGACTGCGCGCTAACACGAGCCGTCAGTGACGCCGTCAGCGTTCCGGTTATCGCCAGCGGTGGCGCGGGTACCCTCGCCCATTTCGCCGAAGCGCTCGACACCGGTCGCGCGAGCGCGGTGCTCGCCGCGAGCCTCTTCCATTTCGGCACGCTGACGATTCCCCAAGTGAAGGACTACCTCGCAGCGCGCGACGTCCCGGTGCGACGGTAATCCCAACTCACCTAAGCCGTAACGATTCAGCCCCAACCACAAAAGTGACTTCTTGCCCGAGACGCATAAAAACGCCGTTTTTATAAGTCCGAAGTCCCGCCCTTAGGCGGAAGGTCCAACGGATTCCACCTAAGAGGGGGGACCACGAACAAGGAGCTTTTTCCGAGGATTGGAGTCTAGGGCCGTCACTTGCCGACGTGCAACTGCGCGACGGAAAAAAAACGGCGTGGCTAGAAGCGCTTGCACTGCGTTGATCAGTTTACGGTAACTCATTCGTGGACGGTCGTCCGGGCGCGGCTTTCGGCTTACGCGACTCGCCCAGCGTAACGGTATAATTTACGACCGACGTCTCCCAGCCCACTCGTATCTCGCAGACCGTGCGCGATCACGAAGTCGTCGCATCGGCAGGTACCGTTGTCACCGCCATCGGCTCCATGGCAGGCGTCGCTCCGCCCGTTTTGGGTTTTGGCGAACCGACCAACACACTGAGTTGCTCCTGCACTGCCACGAAGAATTCGGGCGTGAGCTCTCCCTGCGGCACCTCATATAGCAGCTTCGTCTTGGTGTGCTCATACACATTTCGCTCACGGTCGGCCGACCTGCCCTTGGGGCGCAAAATTCTCTTCCGCTCCAACATCAGGGCAAGAAACTGGAGCAGCCGTGTGCTTTCAGGAGTGGGCTCCGTCAGCGGATCAGCCAAGGTCACAAACAGATTTTCCGCAGTGAGCTTCAGCTCACGATCGGCATTTTCGCCCAGCTTGCGCGGCTTGAAAACATGCACCCAGCGGCACACCACGAATCCTTCGGGGGAGAAATTGCCCGACTGCGCCTCCAATAGGTCATAACGCACGACTTCCGTCGTCGTCGTCCGCACGAGAAAACAGGCGACCCGCGCACCCTCGACAAACGGCTCGCCGGAGACGACACAGGCGGGAGCGAGCGGCTGCAGATGCAATTCCATAGGCTTTCTTGTTTACTCTCACCTACCGCGGACGCTAGCACTTTTCCGCCGTATGAACGGGAGACTTATCGCCATCGGCGACATCCATGGCTGCCACCTCGAATTCGCCGAGCTGCTTACTCGCCTCGAACTCGCCAAGGACGACCGTCTCGTCCTGCTCGGAGACCTCGTCAATCGCGGTCCCGATAGCTGCAAAGTCATCGACCTCGCCCGCGAAAGCCGGGCCTTGGCGCTACTCGGCAACCATGAATTGCGTCTCCTCAAGTATCGGCGCACCGGAGCCCCCAAGTACCTAAGGGAAAGTGACCGGCAGACCCATGCCACGTTGCGCGAAGATGACTGGAAATACCTCGAAGCGATGCCGCTCACGTTTGAAGAGCCCGAGCTCAACGTCGTCTTCGTTCATGGAGGGTTTCTCCCTGGTGTGGCCTGGCAACAACAGCCAGCCGAGATCGTCACTCGCATTCAGGTCATCGACCAAGACGGCCGCGCGGCGAAACGCGGCGACGCACCCGACGCGCCCGCTTGGGCCGATTTCTGGAGCGGTCCACCCTTCGTGGTTTACGGCCACACCTCGCGCCCCGAAATCTACAAACTCAAGTGGTCCCTCGGCATCGATACCTCCTGCGCGATGGGCGGCTCTCTGACCGCCTACATCTTGCCGGAAAAACGTTTAGTTCAGGTCAAAGCCCGCCAACGCTACTACCCGTGATTGCCACCCAGCAACTGACCGGCACCTTGCTCCTCTGTATCGACCTGCAGCCGGTCTTCCTGCGTGCGGTCGTCGACGGAGGACGCGTGCAACGGCGCTGCGAATTTGCCGTCGCGGCCGCAGTCGGCCTCGGTTTGCCGGTGGCGTTCACTGAACAGGTTCCGCAGAAACTCGGCGGCACGGCCCCCGCGTTACTCGCACTGGCACCGGGTGCAGCGACGCATGGCAAAACAAGTTTTTCCGCGTTCGCCGATGAGGGAATCCGCGACGCCTTGGTCCGGCAGCAACGGGTCGAGCACCTCTTGCTCTGCGGGATCGAGACGCCCATCTGCGTATACCAGACGGCGATCGCCGCACTCGCGGAGGGTTTGCAGGTCACGCTCCTCAGTGACTGTATCGGCGCTCGGCACCCCGAGGATTCCGCCGCCTGCCTCGTGGCCCTGCGCGCCGCAGGCGTGCACGTCCTGCCGAGCGAGACGATTTATTACGCACTGCTCCGCGATGTGCGGCACCCTTTCTTCAAGCCCTACACCCAACTCGTAAAATCCCATGCCTGACTCGCCCATGCTTTCCACGGTCCGCGACTTGAAGACGTCTGGCACAGAAGCCAACGGCCGTCCCTTCGCGAGCCTGCTCCTCGTAAAAAAAATAGCCTCTAAAACCGCCTCGAACGGCAATCCGTTTTACAGCGTGGACCTCGGCGACCGCACCGGCTCATTCGGCTGCACGATTTTTTCCGACAACCCCGCCTTCGACATCCTCAAGACCGGCGGTGAAGGAGCGGTCGTTCGCATCGAGGGAAAGATCGACTACTATCAAGGACGTCTCTCCCCGAAAATCGCCCGGGCCGACGTACTTTCCGAAGAACAACTCAACGATTCAAGTCTGCTCGAAACCTTGGTCGAAGTTGCCCCAGAAAACCCGGTGACGCTCTGGGCGGAGTTCGAGACGTTTATCGACGCCATTGGCCATGCCGATCTCCGGGCGACGGTGCGCGCCGTCTTCGATGAGATCGGGGCGAACTTCCAATGCGCTCCAGCCGCCGTCGCAATGCACCACGCCTATCGCCACGGTCTGCTCGAGCACACGACGCACATGGCCCGCGCCTGCCGAGCCCTGCTCCCGCTCTACCCCGAGGTACACGCTGACCTCGCGATGGCCGGCATCCTTTTACATGATACGGGAAAAGTCATTGAATATGAGGGTACCCTCGCCATCAAACGCAGCCGCCGCGGGATTCTCCAGGGGCACGTGGTGCTCGGCTACCAACTCGCGCGTAAAGCCGGTATGAAAACCAAACTTGCACCCGATCTGCTGGAGCGCCTCGAGCATATTATTCTGTCGCACCAAGGCGAACCCGAGTGGGGCGCAGCCGTCTATGCCGCGACTCCCGAGGCCGTGTTTGTGTCCATGATCGACAATCTCGACGCGAAGATGGGGATGGTCCAGCGGGCGCTGCGCCAAGCCAGCGAGACGGATGAGTTCTCCGAGCGCCTGCCCGGATTGAGCTCCCCACTCCTGACAAAAAAACCACTCGCCTAGTCCGCACGCTGGTTCGCGCTGCCTGACTCGCCGGCCAGCCCCGCGGCATTCCGGTCAGGACAAGTGTTCAATGATGCTCACGAGCGGCAAGAACAGCGCGATGACGATGGTGCCGACCATGACCGCCATGAACACGATCATAATGGGCTCGATAATCGACGTCAGACCAGCGACCGCCGTGTCGACTTCCTCATCATAAGTGTCGGCGATCCGGGTTAACATGTCGGGCAGAGCCCCCGTCTCCTCACCCACCTCGATCATACTCGTGACCATGCCGGGGAAGATACGCGTCGACTCCAGCGGCTTGGCGACGTTGTCGCCTTCCTTGACGCGGTCATGGACGGCGTTGATCGCGTCGGCGATGTGGACGTTGCCACTCGTGTCGCGAGTAATCGTCAACGCCTGCAGAATGGGCACGCCGCTCGACAGCAAGGTCCCGAAGGTGCGCGTAAACCGGCCGATTGCGGCCTTCAGGAATAGATCACCCACAATTGGCATGTGAATGAGCGACCAATCGATGATGCGTTTGCCCACTCTCATCTGGGCGAAAAATTTGAACCCAAAGTAGGCTGCCAGCAGGCCGCCGATCGCGAAGGGATACTGGTCCTTGAGGAAATTACTTATGTCCAACAACACTTGAGTGAGGGCGGGCAACGGCTGCCCTTTGAGCAAACCGGTGAAAATTTCTTGGAATTTCGGCACCACAAAAATCATCAAAATCGAGACAATCACCAGAGCGACCGAAACGATCACGGCCGGATAGATCATCGCAGACTTCACCTTGCCTTGGATTTTCTGCGCCTTCTCCATGAATACCGACAGACGTTCCAAAACGGTATCGAGCACACCGCCGGCCTCACCCGCCTTCACCATGTTGATGTACAGTCGGTCAAAAACTTTGCCGTTCGCGGCGAGGCCGTCTGAGAAATTCCCTCCCGAGCGAATCGTATCAGCGATCGTCTCAAGCACGTCTTTGAACGCGGGCCGTTTTTCCTGCCTGGCCAACACCTCGAGGCTGCGCAGAATGGGCATACCGGCCTTCACCAACGTGGCGAGCTGTCGGGTAAAGACCGCGACGCCTTTCGCGTTGGTGACGTTGCCCAACTGGCGGCGTTTCTTTTTCGCAGGGGCGGCACCGCTATTAAAAGCCGTCGAAGGCCGCGGCGGCGCTTTGGCTGCAAAGGTGGCCGGCACAGGGGCGGCGGGCTCGGAGCGCACGGAGAGTTTCGCCATGGGGTTAAGTGTATTTGATGACTTCCTCGATTGACGTGTGTCCATCAAAGATCGCGCGCAGGCCGTCATCCCGCAACGTGCGCATGCCCTGCTCGATCGCTTTCTGCCGGATCACCAGCGTGGATGCGCGTTGGCCGATGAGGTCGCGGAGTGCCTCGCTCATGCGCAACCATTCGTAAATGCCGAGGCGCCCGCGATAGCCCGACTGCGAGCAGGTCGGACAACCTTTCCCGTAAAAAAACTGCCGGTCGCCCACGCTATCGGCCGAGATCGCGAGTGGCTTCAACAAATCCGGCGGCGGCGTATAGGGCGTGCGGCACTGCACACACACGCGCCGCACGAGGCGCTGGGCGAGCACGGCCTCGAGTGATGACGCGATGAGAAACGGCTCCACGCCCATGTCCACCAGTCGCGTGACGGCGCCGGCGGAGTCGTTCGTGTGCAGCGTCGAAAGCACCAAGTGACCGGTCAGCGATGCCTGGATGGCGATCTGCGCGGTCTCCAGATCGCGGATTTCGCCGACCATAATCACATCGGGATCTTGGCGGAGGAAAGAGCGCAACGCTGCGGCAAACGTGAGCCCGACGAGCGGATTCACCGGCACCTGCATGATGCCTTCGATCTCGTATTCTACCGGGTCCTCGGCGGTGAGCAGCTTGAGGTCCGCAGTATTAATGATCCGCAGACCGCTGTAGAGCGTGGTGGTTTTCCCGGAGCCGGTCGGGCCCGTGACGATGAAAATACCATTGGGGCGACGAACAATCTCCTGAATGCCGTTGAACACGTCCGGCGGCATGCCGAGTTGCGAGATGTCGAGTTGCACCGCCGACTGATCCAGCACGCGCAGCACCACGCTCTCGCCGAATTGCGTCGGCAAGGTCGAGACACGCAGATCCACCTGCCGTCCACCGATGTTGATCTTGATGCGTCCGTCCTGCGGGATGCGGCGCTCGGCGATGTTAAGCGAAGCGAGGACCTTGAGCCGCGACAGAATAGGCAGGGACAGCGCCTTGGGGGGAGGCGCCATTTCGTAAAGAGATCCGTCAATACGATAGCGGATCTTGAACTCGTGTTCAAACGGCTCGAAGTGGATGTCGCTCGCCTTGTCGCGGATGGCTTGGCCGATGACGAGATTGACGAAACGAATGATCGGCGTCTGCTCCGCCATCGACTCGATGTCGCGCTCGGACAGAGCGCGCCCATCCGTGGGCAGACTGCCCGAATTGATTTCCTGCAGGAGGTCGTCGATGCTGGCCTCGTCCTCACCATAGTGCTGTTTGATCTGCACATCGATCTTGTCGGGGTCCGCGAAAAAGAGCCGGACATTGCGACCCAGGGCGAAGGTGAGGTCGTCGATGGCCTGCGAGTTGAACGGATCGCTGACGAGGAGGTCGATATTCTGCTCGTCGGCGCTCAGCGGCATCACCCCGTAATCGCGCGCGAGCTTACCCGTGATTGCAGCAATGGCTTCGCCCGGAAACTGGACGGGAAGCTCCACGAGATAATCGTAGCCGAGGTGTTCGGCGATGCGATGCAGCAGGGAGGATTTCTCGATGATGCCGAGATCGACGACGACGTCGGCCAACGGCTTGCCCGTAGCCTTGTGTTCTTCATTGAGTTCGTCGAGTTGCGCCTGCTCGACGAGCCGGTGCTCTTTCAGGAACTCGTAGATGGCGGGACTGTGAGTCGGAAACATCAGGCGGGGTGGAGGTGAAGGGAAGGACTCAAATCTCGCGGAACTTCAAGCCCATCTTGATAAAATTTTCGCGCATCAGATTGGTGTCCTGCGCCTTTTGGAGCGCCTCTTCTGGTGCCACCAGTTCACGGTTCACCAAGCTCATCAGGTGAGCGTCTAACGTGATCATTCCGAGATGGGCTCCCGTCTGGATGTCCGACGTTATGCGAAACGTTTTGTTTTCACGAATCAGCGCAGCGATGGAGGTCGTATTGACCATAATCTCGTAGGCTGCGATCCGCCCGCCGCCAATTTTCTTGCAAAGCACTTGGGAGATGACGCCCACAAGTGATGAAGCGAGTTGCGTGCGAATAATGTCCTTCGTGCTCGCCGGAAAGGCGTCGACGATCCGGTCCACCGTCTTTGCCGCGCCGTTCGTGTGCAACGTGCCAAAGACCAAGTGCCCCGTCTCGGCCGCGCTGATGGCCGCCTCCATCGTTTCGAGGTCCCGCATTTCACCGACCATAATGACATCGGGATCCTGCCGGAGCCCCCGGCGGAGCGCTTCGGAAAAACTAGGGACATCCACGGGCACCTCGCGCTGCGTCACAATGCACCGCTTATGGCCGTGATCATACTCGATCGGATCCTCAATGGTGATGATATGGCCGTCGCGCGTCTCGTTGATATGATTCACCATCGACGCGAGCGTCGTGGACTTACCCGAGCCGGTGGGGCCAGTGACGAGAATCAGGCCGCGGGGACGGTAGAGCAGTTCGCGGAATTTATCCGGCAGTCCAATCTCGCGAAGGCCGAGGATCTTGCGAGGAATCTGCCGCAGCACCATCCCGTAGTTGATTTTCGACTTCAGCACCGATACGCGGAAACGTGCCTTCTCGCCAAAGGCGAAGCCGAAATCGGCGCCACCCTTCAGCTTCACGTCGCTGATGTGAGCAGTAGGCGTGATGGCTTGCATCAATCGTTCCGTATCGCTCGGCGTGATTGGCGGACCGTCGATCGGCGTCATGCTGCCGCTCAGACGCAGCGTCGGCGGTTGGCCGACCTGGAGGTGGAGATCGGACGCCCCTTGATCCACCATGAGATCCAGCAGATCATTTATTTCGTAGCTCATGGGGCGACTCGGTTGCAGTTGGAGTGGCTTAACTCGCGTCCCCAACCGTGATCGAGACGACCTCTTCAATCGTGGTCAAACCGGCGGTCACCTTACGAGTGCCATCCTCACGCATGGTCCGCATCCCGGCCGAACGGGCCTTGTCGCGCAGCCTCGCGCCGCCGGCGCCTTCGTAAATCATTTTCTGAATTTCCTCGGTGATCACAAAAATCTCGAAAATACCCATGCGACCGCGGTAGCCCGTGGCATTGCAACCGGCGCAGCCTTCGCCTTGGGCGAACGTCGCGGTAGCGGCCTGCGCCGGATTGATGTTCAGGGAGCGCAGCTCTTGCGCGGTGGGCGTCATCGGCTTCTTGCACTTCGCACAAATCTTGCGGACGAGCCGCTGGGCCATCGCGCAGCGCAGCGAGGTCGACACCAGAAAGGGTTTCACTCCGATATCGATGAGCCGCGTGATCGCACCCGGCGCATCATTGGTGTGCAGCGTCGAAAAAACCATGTGGCCGGTCAGCGAGGCGTTGATCGCGATCTCGGCGGTCTCCAGGTCGCGAATTTCGCCGACCATAACGATGTTCGGGGCCTGCCGCAGCATCGCGCGGAGGGCGGATGCAAAGGTCATGCCCACGTCGTGGCGCACGGGCACCTGATTGATACCGTTGAGCTGATACTCGACCGGATCCTCGACCGTGATGATCTTGCGGTCGGGCTTGTTGATAAAATGGAGGCAGCCGTAGAGCGTCGTGGTCTTGCCGGAGCCGGTGGGTCCGGTCACGAGCAGAATGCCGTCGGGCAACGCGATCAATCGTTCAAAGGTCGCGGCGTCGTCCCGGAAAAAGCCTAGCTCCGGCAGGCCGAGCGTGAGCCCTTCTTTATCCAGAATACGCATTACGATGCTCTCGCCATGGGCCGTCGGCAGCGAGGACACGCGCAAATCGAGCTGTTTGCCTCCGACGGAAATCTGGATGCGCCCGTCTTGCGGTATCCGTTTCTCGGCGATAGAAATATTCGCCATGATCTTTAACCGCGAAATGATCGAGAGCTGGAGGCGCTTCGGTGGATTTTCGACTTCGAGCAAGACGCCATCGATCCGGTAGCGGACGCGGAATCGCTTTTCAAGCGGCTCCAAATGGATGTCCGAAGCACGCCGCTGAATCGCCTCAAACATGATCTGGTGAACCAGCTTGATGATCGGGCCGTCGGTCTCGGTGTTGCTGGCGTTGCCGGCCGTGCTGGCCTCCGTCGTCACCGCTGAGGCATCACCCCCGCCGCCGGTTACCGCAAGATCGTTGAGCAGGTCGTCGATGGAGTTGGCATCCTTGCCGTAGAATCGGTTGATCGCATCGGTAATTTCGTCGGCCGTCGCTACGACGGGCTCGATCGTGAGCTTCACGATGTGACTGAGGGCATCGATGCCGTCAGTATCGAGCGGATCGGCGATCGCGACGCGAAGACGATTACCTTCCCGCTGCAGCGGGAGCAAACGATAGCGAGCCGCGATGGCTCGCGGCACGAGGTCGAGGGTATCGCCGGCCACGCGGGTGTTCGTCATGTCCGGAGCCATTTTCATCCCGAACTCCTCCGCGAGCATTTCAGCGACGCGACGAGCGTTGAGCGCCCCCTGCCCGACCAACACCGCAAACAGCCGCGGGGGGGCTGTCGAAACGTCGGTGTGACCAGCGACCACCGCGCGGGCCGCCCCGACCTGGCTCGGACTCAGCAATCCGCGGTCGAGGGCCAACTGAATGACAAAATCGTCGGCGGCGGTGGCGGTGGTGGGGGGCGGGGTACTGGGAGTCATCGCGCGGGCGGAGGATTATTGGCGAGCGAGGCTGAGGAGGAACTCGGCGTTGGACTTCGTCTTCTTCAGCCGAGTGATCAACATCTCCATCGACTCGATCGGACCAAGGCCCTGCATGGCACGCCGCAGTCCGTAAATACGCTGCAGTTCCTCGGGGTGGTAGATGAGCTCTTCTTTGCGGGTCCCTGACCGGTCGATGTTGATCGCCGGGAAAATCCGACGCTCCACGAGGCCGCGGTCTAAGTGGAGTTCACTATTACCCGTGCCCTTAAACTCCTCAAAGATGATTTCATCCATGCGTGAGCCCGTGTCGATCAGCGCGCTGGCGATGATGGTGAGACTCCCGCCACCTTCGATGTTACGCGCTGAACCAAAGAAGCGTTTCGGTTTCTGCAGGGCGTTGGATTCGAGTCCGCCGGACATCGTTTTCCCGCCATTGCCGCTGAGCGCGTTGTAGGCCCGGGCGAGGCGGGTGATGGAGTCGAGGAGAATCACGACATGCTCACCTTGTTCGACGCGGCGCCGGCAAATCTCGATGACCATCTCCGCGCAATGGATGTGACTCTCGGGCGTTTCGTCGAAGGTTGAAGAGACGACCTCGCCCTTCGTGTGGCGCTTGAAATCCGTGACCTCCTCCGGGCGTTCGTCGATCAGCAACAAGATGAGTTTGACCTCCGGGCTATTGGCCGAAATCGAGTTTGCGATATTTTGAAGCAAAACAGTTTTGCCGGTGCGGGGCGGCGCAACGATCAGGCCGCGCTGACCGAAACCAATCGGCGTGAGGATATCCACCGCGCGCATCGAGACGTCCTTCGGATGGATCTCCTCCGACTCCAGCAAAATCCGCTTGAGCGGATAATAAGGGACGAGTTCCTCGAACGGCATCACGTTGGCGATCTGATCCGGCTCCAGACCCATGACCGAGATGATGCCCACCACCGACGGGCAACGCTCACCGGGTTGCGGAGCTTGCAACACGACTTCGAGCTTGTGGCCGCGTTTGAGACCGTAGCGCTTGACCAAGCTTTCCGGCAAATAAGGGTCGTCTGGGTAGAGCCGGTAATTGACATGCTCATGCACGACAAACGCGCCGCGATCCGTCACGTCGATATAGCCACGGTCCCGGATAACCCGGTTGTTGGCGCCGGCATTGGTGAAAATCTGCGTCAGCAGTTGCCGACGATTCGGTGCCCCTTCGAACACGACGCCGAAGCGGCGCGCAAACGCCGTGAGCTCCCCGAGCGGCAAGGCGTAGAGTTCGTTGACCCAAAGCGTATCGCCAGTGCCGACGGCTAGCTGCTGCGCGAGCGCGTCGAGCGCCGCGAGGTCGTTAAAGCGCGCCGGATTGGGCAGATCGCCGAAGACCGGCGTCGTGCTCGGAGGCGGCGGCTGCGGCGGATGCGGTTGGTAGGGTTCGCGGGCTTGACCGCCACCACCGCCACCGCCACCGCCACCGGATTGCCAGCCACCACCACCACCACCGTTCCCGTGGCGACCACGTTTACGCTTACCTTGCTTCCAAGCATCACGTCCGCCTCCCCCACGATCCTGCCACTCCCCACGCCCGCCGCCTCCTTGTTGCTGAGGATGGCCGCCCCCGTTGCCGGCACCACTGCTCGGAGCAGACGTCGGTGGGTTCGAAGGCGCGGACTGGTCGCGAGCGGCCGTCTGCGCGGCAGGCACAAATGCCTCCCGCGTCACACCGTCGGAGCGGGCTTCACCGTCTGAACGCCGGTCACCGCCACCTTCACGAGCTTGCGGCTCAGAGGCCGGCGTGGGCGTTGATGTTGGCGCGGGCGTTGGCGTTGGCGTTGGCGTTGGCGTTGGCGTTGGCGTTGGCGTTGGCGTTGGCGTTGGCGTTGGCGTTGGCGCGGGCGCGGGCGTTGGCGTTGGCGTTGGCGCGGGCGCAGCACGCGGAGCTACCGGTGGAGGTGCCTGCACGGGAGCAGGCGCCGGAGCCGGAGCCTCGAAGCGGAACTCCGGAGTCGAAGCTTGGGCTGACGAAACATTCTTTTCTTGGCGTTCCGCCCGCTCGGGGCGGCCCGGTTTCTCCACGCGCGCAGACTTTTCGACACGGGGAGTCCGCTCAGCGCGTTCGACCTTCGGTGCTTTCTCGGCACTCGCCGGTTTCGGGCTCTTTTCGGCTTTCGGCTTGCGCGCGCGCGGAGCGCTCGGGCGGCGCGTTTTTTTGTTTTCGCCGCCGGCGGCGACAGACGGACTATCGTCAGATTTAGGAGTGAGGGCCATGGAGGATTCTGTGGAAATACGGGGGAGAGCCCGAGCGTCAGACGCACGGGGCAAGAGGAGGTTTCAAGACTGACGCGTTAGGACTTCGATCAAACGATCAACTTCGGCCTGCAGAAAATGGGGGGATCCCTCATTCCATAAGACGAAGTCAGACCGCTCGATCTTCTGCACCAACGGCAGCTGCTTGGAGATTCGCTGCCCGGCGAGCCCGCGCGAAAGACCGCGTTGCTCCAGTCGGGCGAGTTGTCGGTCGGGAGAACAGGCGACGCATACGGTGAAATCAAACCAATTCTCCAAACCTTTCTCGAATAACAGCGGGACCTCCACAACCCAATGCTGGGCGGGGCGGGCCGCAAACGCTTCGCGCCAAATCGCAAACACCAGAGGATGCGTCAGGTCTTCCAACCACCGCCTTTCTTCGTCATGAGAAAAAACGTATGCGCCCAATTTGGCCCGGTCGACCGTGCCATCTTCTGCCAGGACGCCTGGCCCATACCGACTGCGCAACGCAGCGAGGACACCGGCGCTGGGCAGCACGCGCTCTCGCACGAGCGCATCCGAGTCGATGAGGGAAAATCCCCGATGCTCAAACAAGCGTCCCACAGTCGACTTACCACAGCCGATACTTCCCGTAATTCCGACGATCATATAATGAGGGTAGAATAGAGCTCCCACCTTTGAGCTTGCTGAGCAAGTCGGCAAATCCTTAATGCCCTTGTTCTCGCAGCTGCCCCCCATCCCCCCTTTTTTTCATGGGACGACTTAAAAAAACTTCTCCCGCGCCGACGATTTTTCCTTACGTAGATACGAAGAGCGCACCGACCGTCGCCGTGTTCGTAGAAAAGAAGTTTTCGGAACTGTATCCTGATGCCAGCTTGGCGTGGCTAGAGACAATTTTCCAGGACATGGTTACGCTATTTTCCGGGCGGCACCCCGACTATGCCGCCGCCGACCTGCGCTATCATGACTTCGAGCATACGCTCCAAGCGACCGTGTGCATGACGCTCCTGTTGGCCGGCCGACACGCCGCCGGAGTTCAGCCCCGCCTCACTGCCCGCCAATTCGAACTCGGTATCTCGGCGGTCCTCCTCCACGACACTGGCTACCTGAAACTTCGCTCCGACACCGGCGGCACCGGCGCGAAATACACGTACTGTCACGTGCTGCGCAGCTGTGCGTTTGTCGCATCCTATTTACCCACCCTAGGCGCCAACGACCATGAGGTCGATGCCGTGCTTGGCGCCATCAACTGCACCGGACAGAAGAAGGATATCAGCCGCCAAAAAATCTGCGAACCCTTCGAGCGGATCATCGGATGCGCCCTCGCCACCGCCGACTATCTCGGTCAGATGGCGGCCGCCGACTATCCTGATGAAATGAGCATCCTGTTCCACGAATTCAAGGAATCGGACGACTTCATCCATCTGCCTCCCTCGCGTCGGGCGTTTAAGTCTGAGAGCGACGTCGCCCTGCGCACGCCCCTGTTCTGGCGGAAATTTGTGCAACCGAAACTTGAGAGTGATTGCCAAGCCGTCTATCGCTTTCTGGCGCTGCCCTATCCCCACGGAGCCAATGCCTATCTTGACGCCGTCGAGAAAAACATCGCCGAAATTGAGCGGCGCAACGCGGTCACGTTGACACCTAAATTGAAGAAGAAGTGACTCGCGCCACGCCCAGTCCGCAGAAACGTCGCGCCTCATGCTCGCGACGATAACCTCCGCCGCCCTCCAAGGTATCGACGCCGAACTCGTTCACGTCGAGGTCAACTCCGGTGAAGCCGGCGAGCCCAAATGGTTTCTCGTGGGACTCGCTGACACGGCAGTGAAAGAATCGACGGACCGGGTGTTTACCGCACTCAACAACAGCGGGTTCCAGCCGCCTCGCACCCGTACGACCATCAACCTTGCCCCCGGCAACCTGCGCAAAGAAGGCCCGTTCTACGACCTGCCCATCGCGCTCGGCATCCTCGCCGCGACCGGTCAGCTCAAATCCGCCAATCTCGCAGACTGGCTCATCGCCGGCGAACTCAGCCTTTCCGGCGCAACGCGGCCGGTACGCGGAGCCCTCGCGATGGCCCGCCTCGCACGGTCGCTCGGCAAACGCGGCTTGCTCCTTCCAGCCCTGTCCGCCGAGGAAGCCGCACTGGTTGAGGGTGTGGAAGTTTACGCCGTAGCTTCCTTGGACAGCGCCGCACGCTTTCTGAGCGGAGAGCGACCGCTGACGCCACTCGATCCCAAGGCCGCACGCCAACGCGCGAGTGCTCCCGCGGCGGACGGCGCGGCGGATTTTTCCGAGATCAAAGGTCAGCACGCTCTTCGTCGCGCCGTCGAGGTCGCCGTCGCAGGTTCACATAATATTCTGATGATCGGACCACCCGGCTCTGGGAAGTCCATGGTCGCAAAACGGATCCCTACCGTGATGCCCGCCCCCACACTCGATGAACATCTCGAGATCCTCAGCATCCACTCCGCTGCCGGTCGCACGATCAGCGGAGAGATGACGTGGGGGGCACGTCCCTTTCGCTCGCCACACCACACGGTTTCCGATGTCGCATTGCTCGGCGGTGGTACCATTCCGGGCCCCGGGGAAATTTCCCTCGCGCATCACGGCGTGCTCTTCCTCGACGAACTACCCGAATTCAAGCGGTCTGCACTCGAGGTCCTCCGCCAACCCCTCGAAGACGGCGATGTCACCATCTCGCGTAGTGCCGGCAAGGTAACACTGCCGTGCGCATTCATGCTCGTCGCCGCGATGAATCCCTGCAAATGCGGATACTTGGGTGACCCTCGTCACGAATGTCGCTGCTCGCCCGGTGAAATTCAGCGCTATCGCGCGCGTATCAGCGGACCATTACTCGACCGTATCGACATTCACATCGAAGCCCCGGCCTTATCGATCGCCGAGTTGCGCAACGAAAAACTGGGCGAGCCCTCCGCCCCGCTGCGCGACCGCGTCCAAGCCGCAAGGGGACGGCAGCAGCAGCGATTTTCCGGCACGAAAGTCACCGCCAACGCCCGCATGACCAACGCGCACATCCGCAAACATTGCGCGATCGACTCCACGCTCGGTGATCTGCTGCAACAAGCCATGGAGCAACTCAGCCTCTCCGCGCGCGCCTACGATCGCATCCTGAAAGTTGCCCGCACGATCGCGGATCTCGCCGCCACCGAGAAGATCGAGGCTCCTCACCTCCTTGAAGCGATTCAATATCGGAGCCTCGATCGCACGGTGTTCTACTAACCTTCCCGGCACGACCAGTTCATCAGCATGGCAGAGCCACTGAAAAACTGCGCGCAGTCGGCCCCGACTACGTCACTGCCACGATTGCCTTGATCACGCCGGTCTCGGGTTTCAGCCAGGTGGGAAACTCGGCGATCAGATCGTCAAACCGTGCGCGATGGGTAATCCACGGCCCCGTGTCGATGGCGCCCTCCTCGATCAGACTAATGATGCGGGCGAAGTCACGCGTGAGGGCGTTGCGGGAGCCCATGATCGTGAGTTCGCGGCGGTGGAGCGCCGGTGCGTGAGGAAACTGGATTTCCTGCTGGGTGATGCCGACGAAAATGAGGCGGGCGCCGAAAGCGCAATAGTTCAGCGCGTGGCTCATTGATTTGTTGCTGCCGGTGGCGTCGATCACGACATCGGCGAGTTGGCCGTTCGTAATTGTGCTGAGCGCGGTGAGTTCGGAGCCGTCACCGCGCGCGACGATGGTGTGAGCGACACCCATGCGGTCGCGGCAGAACGTGAGACGCGCTGCGTTCACATCCATCACAATGGCGGTAGCGCCGGCTACCTTGACAAACTCGAGCGCGCTGAGGCCGATGGGGCCAGCGCCGATGATCAGCACATTTTCCCCGGCCTTCACGCCAGCGCGGTCAACGGCGTGACAACCGATGCCCAGCGTCTCGACCAGAGCGAGCTGCTCGTAGCTGAGTTTCGTTGAGACGTGGAGCTTGCGCGCAGGAAGGTTAACACGTTCGCACATACCGCCGTCGCACATCACGCCGAGCGTCTGATGCTGTTCGCAGCAGTTGGTGAGGCCGCGTCGGCAAGAGTAGCACCGCTGGCAGTTGATATAAGGCTCCACCGAGCAGCGGTCACCGGGCCGGACATTCGTCACACCCTCACCGACCGCGAGCACTTCGACGCCGAGCTCGTGCCCGGGAATACGGGGGTAGGAGTAGAACGGCATTTTGCCGAGATACCCGCCGTAATCGGAACCGCAAATCCCGATGCGATGCACACGCACGAGCGCCTCACCGGGCGCGAGTGCGGCGGGCTCGGGCAAATCGAGTGGACGGAGGGTGAGCGGTTTTTCGAGGAGAATGGCTTTCATCGGGATATCTGGAGAGCGACGGGGAGAGACGGGGGTGCGGCGCGATGAGGATACGTCGACGTGCAGACGACGAGCGTTTTCAAAATCAGTTATTTTCCGGCAAGCCCTCTTTGTGCCCGAGGTTTTTCACCGGAGCAAAAATGGCCTGCACCTCGGCGAGGAGCTCGTGGTCGATCGGCTCGGAGGCCCACTTGGCCCAGTTGCGAATGTTGTGCGGATTCGCGCTGCCGGCGACGGTCGTGGCGATGTCGGGATTCGCGAGGGAGAATTGGAGCGCGAGTTTTGCAATGTCCGAACCGCGGCTCGCACAATGCGCGGCGGCAGCGCGGGCGGCGGACTTCACGGTCTCAGGTTCCTTGAGCCACACCGGCAAGGGCGCGTTCGTGAGCAGGCGCGCACTGAACGGTCCGGCAGACATCACCCCGACATTTTTCGAAATCAAATAGGGCACGGCCTCGTCGGCGAAGCGCGTGTTTTGCAGCGTGTATTGGTTGTAGCTGAGCACGCAGTCGACGCTCGTCTGCTCGAGGATGAACTTAAAAATCTTCATCGGGTAACCGCTAAACCCGATGTAACGGGCTTTTCCGGCCTTTTGGATTTTGCGCAGCGCGGGGATCGTCTCGTCGACGATTTGCTGCATCGGCACGAACTCGATGTCGTGACACAGGATGATGTCGAGATGGTCGGTGCCGAGGCGATGCAGGGAAACGTCCACGCTCTCGGCGACGCGTTTGGCGGAGAAGTCGAAATGAGGGAGGTCGTAACGCCCCAACTTGGTGCAGAGTGTGTAGCTGTCACGCGGCACACCTTTGAGCGCGATGCCGAGGAGAACCTCGCTCATGCCGCGGCCGTAAAACGGCGACGTGTCGATGAGCGAAAGCCCATTTTCGAGCGCGACGCGCACGCTGCCGAGCGCCTCGTCGAGGGTGACGCTGCGAAACTCCGCTCCGAGTGAGCTGGCACCAAAACTGAGGACAGGGACGTGGAGATCAGTCCGACCGAGACGGCGTGTTTGCATAGGGGGAAAGGAATTATTTTTAGTCAGTCCGGCAGCCGACGGTGAGGAGCACGTTGGCCCACAGCGCCCGGTCCGCAGTCTGGACGGTGAGAACATGATCGGGACTTTCGACCTGCTTATAAAAATCCCATTTCAGAATCGGTTCGAGCGCCAGCGGTGCGCCGCCATCGGCCCGGGCACCGGTCTCGTCCAAAATACTCCGATACTCGGCCCAAGCCGGCGGCTCGCCGAATTTCGCGTAGGGATCGTCGGGCGGTATGCCCATCGTGTTGACGCGGTCGACCGGTACCGCACTGAGCAGTGCGCGCAGGACCTGTGCGACCGTGACGACGCCGGGCGATAAGTTCAGCGAGATGAGCTCAGCCTGCGGGCCGCGCTTGGTGGAGGCGGGATAGTTGCCGTCAGCGATAAGGATTTTCGCATGATGGCCGGCCCGCGCAATGACGCGCAGAATATCAGGGTGCGTGAGCGTGGTCTTGAGCATGGGAGGATCAGCGGGACGCGAGGGCCTGCTTGAAGGACTGGATCGTCCGAGCCGCTGCGGAGCGGGCGTCGGGCAGCGGGAATATCTCCGCTGAAAGATAGCCTTGGTAGCCGATGGCGCGCAGCGCTGCGATGATCGGCGCGACGTTCGTCTGGCCAAACCCGATCGCGCGGCGATTGGAGTCGGCGAAGTGAACGTGCCCCACGAGGTCGCCGGCCTCGCGTAAGGACGCCGCAGAGTCGGCCTCCTCGATATTCATATGGAACAGATCAGCCAGCACGCGGACGTTGGGAACCCTCTGAGTCCGCAACCACGCGGCAGTGTCGCCGATGCGGTTGAAAAGATTGGTCTCGTAACGATTGAGCGGCTCGTAGAGCAGCGGGACGCCGTGCTGCGACGCCTGCGCGCCGAGATCCGCGAGTGCCTCGGCGAGCCACGCGAGTGCCTGCTCGCGGGTGACACCGGTGGCGGCGTCCCAACGGCCTTGCATCGAACCGATAATGGCGGGGGCACCGAGCACTCCGGCGACGTCTATGATGGCCCGGATAAAGTCCCGGGCGCGCTGCCGTACGGCGGCATCTGGGTGGGTGAGCGTGAGTTTTTCAACGACCCAGCCACCGCCGGTGCCCACAGCCGCAACGGCGAGATGATGTTTCATCACGACGGTGCGCACGGCGGCGATATCGAGCGCGGCGGCGTTCGGCGGGAAAATCTCCACTGCATCAAATCCGAGAGCAGCAGCCTGCGCGCACGCGTCGTCCAGGCCGTCCCAATAGACAAACGGACCTCCCTTAGCCTGAGGCACGAGCGAAAGTGTAACGGCGGAGCGCATAGGGGTTGAGTGCTCGAAGGCGTTGCGACCGTCACCAAGAAAAAAAATCATTATGACAAAAAATCAGTTATGCCGATGACAGCCACTCATCCTCGGCCCGCAGATGGCCAGGCCGACAAAAACGCCGCTGGCAGGAACGCACTCTTTGCACTCATTGCGACGAGCCATCAGACAGGGATGAGGATTTCCCTCGCGGGCTCGTTTGCGGTTTTTCGCGAGGCCTTGCACGTCTTCACCGTTTAGGTCGGCTGCGCGCGCTGCGGGGCGGCGGTGGTGAACGATGCTCGACCCGTTTTCTTACCGACCCGTTTTCCTACCGACCCGTTTTCCTACCGACCCGTTTTCTTAAAGCCCCGTGGCGCCGGGCAACCGTTCCCGTGCTTAAAAGCGGCTACCCAGCGAAAACGACGTGGTGCGCGGGGCGCCACGCGTCTGGAACCCCTCCCAGTATTGGATATCAGTTACGTTTTGCTGCCGAACCGAGAAGCTTACCTTTTTTCTAAAAATCGTCGTGCGATAGGCAATGCTCGCATCCTGCCGCGTGAAGCCCGGCACCGTGGGCCGACGGCTGTCGCGAAAAACCACACTATGAGTGAGCGTGATCCCCTTCAGGACGCTACCAGGGAGATCATATTTATGAAAAAAGCTCCACGATTCGCGTCCGGGACCTTGCGAAACCGGGCCACCCACCGAGGCGGGGTTCGCCTTGTTGGCGGTCACGAAGGCGTGCAGATTCGTGTAGGTCGCGGCTATTTGATAACCTTCCGCGACCTTGATCATGACATCGGACTCCCAACCGCGCGAGCGCGCGGAAACATCTTGAATGCTCCGGTTGCCAGTAACAACCAGTGGATCAAGACCCGCCGCGATGATATCAGACGAATTAGCTTGGCGCTGCCCATTGATCTGATCGACCTGAAAACCAGCCGCGTTGAAGTAGATGCGATTTTGCAACCAGGCCGTCTTGATGCCGACATCGTAGCCCTTACCCTCGATCTGCTGGTCCAGAGGTTTGCCAAACATATCAATCGCACTCACGGGGACGCCGGCAAACGAACGACTGATCGAGGAGTAGAGCGAAGCCGCCTCAGTGAGTCGATACACCCCCCCGACAGTGGGCGAGTTGGCGTTCTCAGAAACCTTTTGGTATCGGCCGAGCGCGTCGGTCGCAATCGGGTTGCGATTGATAATGGTGCCCTCGTCGTGCCGAACGCCGATCATGAGGTGGGCGCGCTCTTGCCAGGCGCCGATCACGTTCGTCAGTGAAACCCCGCGCCTTCGCGCATGGGCGTGGAGACGCGTATTGGGAAGCGTGTACCGTGACATGTCCAACATCTGAACCCACGCGGGTTGCTCGGTCGCACCGAACACATATGCGGTGAGCGCCGGCGTATTGTCGCGGATTCGAATGTCGTCCGTATCAATGTACTCGGCTCCGAGGATCGCTTGGTGAGAAAGGCCCGCGTACTTGAATTTGCCGACGAGATCCGCTTGTGCGGTGTAGGTGTTGACGGTTTCGTCATCATTGGTCGACGAGAGTGCGTTGGTACTAGGAATCGTCAGGCCGTTCAGCACGCGAGTAGTAATTTGAGTCCCACTGAGGCGGCGGTCCACGCGGTGCATACGCGTGAAATTTCCGCTGACACGCAGTGAGACCATTGAGTTGAAGCGATGCTCAATTTGGTGACCGCCGCGGAAGATATGCTCGGTCCGGCGGTTATTGGGCCCGAGCGGATTGAACTCCCACGGGATGAACGTGCCATTAAGGTTCAGTCCATTAATGGCCCCGTTACCATGCCAAGTGAGCGCCGCAAGCGGAGACGAGCTGGCGACCGTACTCCGCGGGGAGGGTGGATTGGCCAGATAATCGAAATATTCGATGTTGGCGTTGTAGCGGGTCCGATCGGAAAACTTAAACGACACTGCTCCATAGTAAACAGTCCGGTTAGACCACGCGAATTGCTGCCAGCCGTCGCCGGCCTGGCGCACCAAGACCAGGCGCGTGGCGAGGCGAGGGTTAATCGGTAGGGAAACGTCAACCTCGCCTCGGCGCATGCCCCAAGAATCGCCCCGCAAATTCAGGGAGGTTTCCGCGCGGGAGCGAGGCACTTTGGTAATCGAGTTGATCATGCCGCCGGGTTCCGAGACTCCCGCGAGCAGCGAGCTAGGTCCCTTTAATACCTCGACGCGATCCACCGTAGCGGAGTCATACAGCATGCCGGCAAACGGCTCGCGCTGACCGTTGCGGTAGGGCTTATTTTGGCGGAACCCACGAACTTGGTAGGTGTTGCTATCGTTGGTCTGATCTTGTCCGCCCACATTGGTGATGCCGCTCATGTAGTCGGTCGCATCCGTGAGCGTGAGCGCGCCAATATCACTGAGAAACTCGCTCGTCATGATCTGCATAGAGCGAGGCAAATCGCGGAGGTCGAGGTTGGTTCGCGTACCGGAAAGTGTATTGGTCGCAAGCCAACCATCGGCCGTACCGGCGACATTAAACTCAGCCAAGACGATAGTCTCCTCCGCCGTAGGTTTAGCCGGCAAATCCGCTGCGGGCAAGAATGAGCTGAACCATGTCGCCGCGAACACCGCCGGCCAGAGCAATCGGGTCATTGGGATTTCCATAGGATGACGAGCCTAACAAAACACCCGCGGAAGGGAAACTGGATTTTCAGGAGGGATCGGATTCGAGAGGGTTTAAGGGCCACCTATAAAACCCCTAGAGAGCACTCACTTGCATGGGTCGAAGGTTGTGCCGTAGTGAGGTTTTAAAGCTTCGCGGTCAGAGCAGATTCCGCAGGTCAGCCTTACTCAGCCCGGCTTGGTCCAGGATGTCGCTCAGCGTTCCCCGGACGGACTTCCCGGTGAAACAGGACAATCGTGCGCTGACACCGCCCGGGCTTCGGTTTCTCGAGCGAGACAGGGCTCCCTTTTTACCGCAGGACCACAAATCCAGCCCGCCGCAGCGCTCCAAACAGCCACCTACCCGATAAGCCGGGCTGGTGCCGGCCCATGCGCCGACAGCCAGCGTGGCCAGATAGACTTCCTTCAGCCGCGGTGGCCGGAGCTCGCCGCCCCAAATCTCCGATTAAAGCGCCACCGCTTTCTACAAATTCTTTTGGGCGACAGCCAACTTGCGAACCTGGGTCGTGACGGAGAAATCCAGGCGCTGGGCTGCAAACCAATCGCCATCCCGCACAACTACCGCGTGGATTGAATTTATGACTAGGCGCGATCCAGGATCCCCTGCATCCAAAATGGCCGAACGGGGTCAGAGAAGCTTTGGGGTTGGGGCGAAGGGTTCCTTCATCCTTTTCCCCCGAGCGGGCACTCGTCCGCCATGGGCAGTCCCCGAGATTTTCTCCGTAGACGATGAGCGGTAGGACTGACGCACGTTTCACCCCTGGGCGAAACCCATGAGCGTCTGTCGTGATCCCTTCTACCGCCACACCCGGCCCCAGGCCAACACTCCACACAGCCCGAAGCCAAGCGCGTTAACCGTTCCGTTCACGGCGCGCATCCACGGCACCGTGAGCCAGGGCATCGTCGGTGCCAAAAACCCGCGCGCCGCGAAGGCAGCCGCCAGCGTCATCGCGAAAAACAGCGATACGCCCGCCACGAAAAACAAGCCACGTTGCAACCCTGATCCCGTCTTCCTCTCCATCGCCAACCGCACGTGCAGCACCGCCAGGACCCCACCCGCCAGCGCGAGTCCGCATCCCGCGGCAGACTCGAAGGCTGGACCCCAGCCGAGTTGAGTTAGGCTGACGCCCGCCGCCACGGCCGGTACCCCGAGCAGCGCGCCCACCGCCGCCCGCGTCGCGAGCCGCGATTCCGGAAACGCCCGGACCGTCAGCCCCGCCAACAACGGCAGCAATAGTCCCGCGAAATGAAAATGCACCGCTGTCAGCGCCACGATCGCTTCGTCAAATCCCAGCGGCCGATGCCCCGCCCGATCGGCAAACACCCACGCACCGCCGACCCCTAGAAAAATAAACGCCGCATCTCCGCACAACCGGTCAAACGACCGCCGCCAGCCACCATGCCTCACCCGCAACCACCCGGTGGTCGCGATCATGCCACACACCACCACCCATGGCACCGCCGCCAGCGCCGCCGCTCCTCCCGCCGGCAGCGCACACGCCCACGCGAGCAACCCGGCCGCGGGCAATTGCGCCACGCGCGTCCACCCCACCCACCACGTCACCCGTCCGGCTGCGTCGTTCTCCGCCGCCAGTTCCAACGCCAACGGCACCAAGACGAGTGCCGCGAACAACAACCAACCTTGCGCCCACGCTTCGTGCTGAAAACTCGGCACGCGCCATGCCACCCAAGCAGCCCACACGACTCCTCCGGCCATGGCCCGTTGGTGGGCATTCATGTCCTCTTTTCTGTCCTGCCATCATCGCGCAACACTCTCATTACCCTATCGAGTAGCGCGCGCCGCGGGTCTGCAAGCTCTGCCGATGCGACCGTGCCGATCCTGCCGCCAGACGTCCCGTAGCCACCTCGCCGGGCCGAATCTTTTTCCGTGTCTTCCGTGTATTCAGCGGGCAAAACTCGCTCCATGAAATCCCGCAAGGACATCGTCGAAAACTGGCTGCCGCGTTACACGGGCGTCCCGCTTAAGGAATTCGGCGACTACATTCTCCTCACCAACTTCGATCGCTACGTCCACCTCTTCGCCGAGTGGCACCGCGTCCCCATCTGCGGCAAAGACAAACCGATGCCCAGCGCCACCTCGGGCGAAATCACGATCATTAATTTTGGCATGGGTAGCGCCACCGCCGCCACCGTGATGGATCTCCTCAGCGCGATCCAACCCAAGGCCGTCCTCTTCCTCGGCAAATGCGGTGGACTCAAGCACCGTGCCGAACTCGGCGACCTGATCCTCCCCATCGCTGCCATCCGCGGCGAGGGCACCAGCAACGACTACTTCCCTCCCGAGGTACCCTCGCTCCCTGCGTTCGCCCTCCAGAAAGCCATCTCGACCACCATCCGCGATTTCGCGCGCGATTACTGGACCGGCACCGTCTACACCACCAACCGGCGCGTCTGGGAACACGACGAAGTCTTCAAAGAATATTTAAAAAAAGTCCGCGCCCTCGCGATCGATATGGAGACAGCCACGATTTTCATCACCGGTTTTTATAACGAGATCGCGACCGGAGCCCTCCTGCTCGTCTCCGACCAACCGATGACACCCGAAGGCATCAAGACCGCCGAAAGCGACAAACAGATCGACGAAACGTACGTCAAGGATCACCTGGAGATCGGCATCGCCTCGCTGAAACAACTCATCAACAAAGGCATGACCGTAAAGCACCTGAAGTTTTGAGAGCCTGTGCCGAGCTTCGTCGCCGTGGTAGGCAGCAAACGTGCTCGCGCTCGCGGGCAGAGGACGAGCTCCCGCCGTCCGAGTGCGTAGTCCCGCCTTCAGCCGGTCCGCGCCAGCTCAATTCACTACCTCAAACCAAAACGGCGCGAACACCTCACTGCCATCCAGGTTCACTTGCGCCCAGATCACATACCGTCCAGCGCTCGGAATCGTGATTTTGAAATTCAGCTCCGGCCGGATCGCGTCCGGTTTTTTCGTCAAATCAGCCTCGACGGGATGGAGGTGCGCAAATCCGCTCCGTGCTTCGTCAAAGGCCACGAGATGCGCGTAGGCTCCCATCACTGGCTCCATCACCACGACGCCACCATCGTGCCGCGCCACTGAGAATTTCAAATCCGCCGGTTGCCCCGCCCGCAGCGGCGTCACCACCGCATCGAGCAAAAAACGAAACTCCTTTTTCTCCGCCCGCAACGGAAACGTCCCGGGCACACCCGGCCGCGTGGGGCTGACGCTCAGCAAGCGATCATCGGCCACTTCAAGGTCCGCACTCGCATAAAGTCCTCGCCCCGTCGCCGCCGGCGTAAAATCCGCAAACACCCGATACTTCCCTCCGCGCTGCGGCGTATACGAAAACGTCCATTCTCCCGGCACCCGCCCCGGTTCCGGATGCACATGCTGATAGTCTTCCAGGGTCGGATCGACGATCAGGAGGTGCAATTTCCTCGTGTGCGCGACGAGCAAGTCCTGCGACTCGATCACCTTACCGTTCGCCGTGCGCAACATCACCGTGTTCCGCCCTTCGTGGTCGGCCTGCAGGTCCATCCCCGGGCGCAGGGTTCGCCCGGCTTCCAACCCCGGGTCCCAGCGCACCGTCATCGCGACCGGCGAGCGCACCGCCACGACCGGAATAAATTGCGGATTGGAGGGATCGCAAAAATCGATCGCGTTCTGCCCACTCACCCTGAAATCCATGTGATTCAGATTGGTGCCCGTCGGCAGAAATCGCATCCCCACAAACATCGCTAACGCCCCCGCCGTGATCCACGCGAGCTGCGTCCGCTGCTGCGGGCCGAGCTTCCCGGTCGATTCGCTTGCCGTACTCACCGCCGCATCCTCGACACAAATTCCTTCGGCTCCCACGCACTCCCATCTGCGCGATGGACGATTTTCCCGTCCTCGCCGATCAGCAACGTCGTGAGGGTGTGTTGCAAAAGGTCTCCCTTGAGTTCCGCGATCACCCCAAACTGTGTCAGCAAATCCCGCACCGCCGCCTCCGGCCCAGTGAGCAAGGAAAAATTCCGCGTATCGATCCCTCGCGCCACCGCATACTCCTTCAAGACCCCGGGTGTATCGTACGCCGGCTCGAGGGTGATCGACACAAACTCGATTTCCTTCGCACCCGCTTCGGCCGCCAACGTCTGCGCGGAGATCATTTTCGTCGTCGAGGCCGGGCACATCGTCGCCACCGGACAACGCGTGAAAATGAAATTGATCATCACCATCTTACCGCGAAAACGCCCGCTCTGCACCACCCCTCCATTTTGATCATAGAGCGAAAAATCCGGGATCGCCTCGCCAATCTCGCGATAGGCGTTCTTGCCGCGCGTAAAGGTATCCTGCCTCAACTGCATCGCCCCCGCCGCCACCGCCGCCGTCGGGGCCTGGTCGTTTGGCCAAATCTTCTCCAACCGGAAATCGCCGGCCTTGCTCGGGATCATTTCCGCCCGAATCTTTTGCCCCGCCTTCGCCACGGCCGCATCGCCGCTCGAAACCAAAAACTCCATCGTCATCGCCGGCATGTAGCCCTTAATCTCGTCATGGAACACCACGAGTACCTTCTTCGCCAAGTCCACCGAGACGATCACGCCCGTCAGCGGATAGCGCTCTGCCGCCGCCCCTTTTTCCACCACCCTACCCGCCTGAACCGGCGCTGATGCCACCGTCGTCGTCGCTCGGGCCGCCTCTCTACCGTCAACCGACTTTTCTGCTTGCGAGCACGCCACGAGGCCGAGCGACCACGTCGCACCGACCCACATGGCTGAAGCATAAGATTGCATCACACTACGGATTCGCTCGCGGATAACTTTGTCAAAGGGTTTGCGGACGACAGTTCCAGAGCTTCTGGTGTTGGGTGAAATTATTCATGGCCTTGTCTTCCCACCCTCCACGCACTGCCACGCACCAGCCTCGTCTCGCGGTTTTCGCCGCCTTCGCGAGCGTGTGGGTCTTCGTTCTCGTCGCCTTGGGAGCGTTCACAACGAGCATCGGAGCCGGGATGGCGTTCGTCGATTGGCCGCTCTCGAATGGCTCGGTCAACCCCGCCGGTTGGCTCAACGATATCGCGATGTTCGCCGAACATTCGCATCGCCTCTCCGGGGCCACGATGGGGCTCATCGCCATCGCCCTTGCGATCTGGCTCTACCGCACGGAATCCCGGGCTTGGTTGCGCCGCCTCGGTTGGATCGGTCTCGTGATCGTCGGCCTCCAAGGTTTCATTGGCGGCCAACGTGTCTTGCTCGACGCCACTCACGTCCCAAGGTTCGCCATGTCGCTCGGCCAGATGCTCCGCGTGCCCCACGGCGTCCTCGCCCAACTCTACATCTGCCTCCTGATCGCGATTGCCACTGCCTGCTCGAAATCATGGATTGAGCAGCCCCTCGCGATCAGCCCCCGCGTGCGCCGCACCGCTCTCATCTGCACCTCTCTGCTGCTCGTGCAATTGACCATTGCGGTGTTTATTCGTCACAACAACGCCGGCCTCGCCATCCCCTTCTTCCCCTACTCCACCGCGCAACACGCGCTGTTGCCGCCCCAGTGGGATTTCCGCGTGGCACTCCAATTCGCGCATCGCTGCATGGCTCTCGTGCTCACCGTTGCGCTGGCCCTCCTCGTCATTTTCGTCCGCCGCGATCGCGCTTCCACGCTGCCGATGCGCGCTGCCGCCTCCGCGCTGATCAGTCTTCTTGCACTGCAAATTTTCCTCGGTGCCCAGATCATCTGGACGTTCCGCCGTTCCGATGTGACGACCGCTCACGTCATCGTCGGCGCACTCACCCTCGCGACGACGTTTTGGCTCACGTGGACAGCCCATCGCGATACGCTCCAGCAACGTTCTTCCGCACCATGACCATCGCAGCCGCGCCCACCACCCCCGCGAAATTCCGGGACTATCTCGACCTCACGAAACCCCGGCTCAGCCTACTCTCGGTGCTCACCGCACTCGTCGGCTACTTGGCCACACGCCCGCCGTCCAACCCGGCAAAGCTTTTCTTCGTGCTGCTGGGCACTTCCCTCGCCGCCGGTGGCGTCGCCGCGCTGAACCAGTGGCTGGAAAGCGACACCGATGCGCAGATGCAGCGCACGGCCGACCGCCCGATCCCCTCAGGCAAAATCGCGTCCGGCTCCGCGTTCGTGGTCGGCGCCTTGATGTGCATCGCCTCGTTATTTCTTCTCTTCGCGAAGGTTAATCTTCCCGCCTGCCTTTTCACGCTCCTCACCATTTTCGCATATCTCGGTTGGTATACCCCGGCGAAACGCTGGTCAATTTGGAGCACCGAGATCGGGGCGCTTGCCGGCGCGTTTCCTCCGCTCATCGGCTGGGCCGCTGGCGAAGGTCGCGTCACCACACTCGGTTGGATTCTTTTCGGAATCCTCTTTTTTTGGCAAATCCCCCACTTCATGGCCATCGCGTGGATTTACCGCCGCGACTACTCGGTCGTGCATTTTCCGATGTTGCCCGTGCGCGACGAAGCCGGCGGCAAGGCCGCTGCCTGGTCTCTCTTCAACACGTTCGCCCTCGTCGCGGTGAGTTTGCTCCCCGTTTACCTCGGATTCGCCTCATGGGCTTACGGTCTGGCCGCCGCCATCGGCGGGGCGTGGTTCATTTGGCGCGCCATCGTTTTCCTGCGGGCCGACGGCCGCGACGTCTCCGCTCGTAAACTATTCCGCTGCTCGCTCGCATATCTCCCTCTCGTCCTCGGCGCGCTCGTCGCCGACCGGATGACCAATTTTTGAGCGAGTGCCGCGCATGATCGGCACGGCACATCCGTCCGTACCGTTCCGCCGCCCTCGACGTTAAACATTTCGTCCCTCTTCGCCACCCGCGCCATGACCGTCTCCGACATCCCCGCTATCAACGCCACCCTCAACGGCGTCGCCTCGCTCCTCCTCATCGCCGGCTTTATTTTGATTAAGACGGGCCGCAAAGAGGCTCACCGTCGCGTGATGACTTCGGCGTGCCTCGTCTCGGTGGTTTTCCTTATCGGCTACGTCTCGCACAAGATTCTCGTCCGCGGAGTGCACACTCCCTTTGGTGGTCAGGGACTCATCGCGAAGGTTTACTACACGATGTTGATCTCCCATATCATCCTCGCCGTCAGTATCGCTTACCTCGTGCCCCGCACCTTCCTCTTTGCAATCCGTGGTGACTTCGAAAACCACAAGCGTTGGGCGAAATTCACATTCCCCATCTGGTCTTATGTCAGCGTCACCGGCGTTCTCGTCTATTTTTTCCTGTATCAGTGGTGGCCCCCCGCCCGCTGACCCACGAACGCGACATCACCTTCTGTCCAGCTCATTCCACTACGCCCACCCCGCGTCGTCGTCCCCCTCCCAACGCACGTTCCGCGCCCACTTGTCGAGCACGCCGCACCGCACGCGGCTTACGCACCGCGCATCGCAGCCGCACAGTCCCGCGATCAGCACCCGCTCACTCCTTAACGCCCTCCTTCGGACGCCGCACCCCGCATCGCAGTCTCACTGCAACCGCTCGCCCACGTCGAAAGCCAGCGCGTCTCGCGCCCAACGCAGCCGACCCGACACGCCCGCACCGGCCCCACCTCCACCGCCGCAAACACGCCGCGCCCGCCCCGTATATCGCCCGCCCCGCCATGGCGCGCCGCCGCTGCCAGTGCCACGCTGTAGTCCCACGCCGAGCCACCGCACTATCTGTCGTCTATTAAATGACATCCATTTTTTTAAACCCCAACGCAATAGACGCGCTTGTCATTTAATAGATGACTTAATGCTGCTCATCGCTCAACTTCAGTACATGATTCAACCGCCTCCCGGAATGCTCCGCCGCCTCATCCCGCTCGCCGCTGGCCTGGTCGCCGCGGCGGACGCCACCGCCGCCCCAGTCCGCAAAATCCAACGCGAGCGCCGCAAATCCCTCCGCTACAAAGCGCTCGGCGTGGGGCCCAGCACTCCGCTGTGGAACGAACTCGCCAACGCCGTCGTCGCGAACCTCGGCCCGCGCGGCGACAAAGCGAAACTCGCGCGCCTCCTCGGTATTTCCCGCCAACGCCTGCATCTTTTCTTAGTTGCGAAAACCGCTCAGCCCGATGCCGAACGCACCCTGCAATTGCTCGTCTGGCTCCAGGCCCGCCAACGCGGCGTCGCCCCCGGCTGACCGCAGCGGCGAATCCGCCGCCAGCCCATTCCTGCTGCTGTCAGATCAGGGGGGCCGCCGGTCAGAGGTCTCGATCAAGCGCGCAACGCGGCCGGCGCACACCGCACAACGACCCTCCAAAATCAGGTCGCCGGCTTTTTCCTTCCCTGCGTAGTCAACGATCTCAACCTCCGTGCGACACTGCCCGCACCAGACATTACACAAAAGCGTCGGGCGCACGGCGGGCGGAACCGACTCCCAAAGCAACTCGGCTTGTAGACTAAAAATTTTCGCACTCATCGAATTCTCGTCTTTCGACATTACGGGTTACCGGAGAGACGTGGCGAGCATTCGAAGCAGGGTGGGATGCAGACACAAAAAAGCCGGACTTGGACGTCCGGCTTAGATCTCTAAGAAACCGCGACGCTGTCGTCGGGTTTCTCCTTTCGCTTTATTTGACGATCAGTACGCCCTTCATGCCGACGGCGAAATGAGCGGGAAACGAGCAAACATAGGGATACTCGCCAGCCTTGAGATCCTTGAGAAGGATTTCCTCGCTCTTCTTGGGCCCGAGCAGCGCAGTCGCGGCGACCACCTGACCCTTCAGCGATTCAGGGATGTAGTCGGTAGCCTTGGCGGTCATGGCGGCTGCGCAAAAAGCCCCGCTATCGGAGCCGGGCTTCAGCACCACGAGGTTATGCCCCATCGCCTCCTTCGGCAGGGTGCCATTGTTCGTGAGGACGATCTTAATCGTCTCGCCCGCCTTGGCTTCGATCGTCGTGAGGTTAAATTTCATGGTGTCATTAGCCGTGATCTCGATCACGCGCGGGGCGGTCGGGGCAGGTGCCGCGGCAACCGCCGCGGGAGCAGCAGCCGTCGCCGCAGCAGTACCGGGGTCTTTCTGGCCGCAGCCGGAGAGAGCAATAGCGAGAAGGGAAACGCTCAGAGAGTATCGGTTATTCATTCAGCGTGGAACCTAGGAGTCCCGCGAAGAACATGCAAACCCGAAGGCGAAGATGGTCCGCGGCTAATGCCCGAAGCAGCGTTGTTAATAAATTCGCCTTGATCGTGCGGAAGATTGGCGTCTCGCGTAAAAATCTCCCGATTATGTCTTGAAATGACGAGGCGTTCGCAAACTCTCTTGCGCCTTGGCGTCCACGCCACACCACTTTTTTCCACGACAGCACATCATGCGTTTGACTACCCTCCTCCCGAAACTCGCCCTCTGGGGCCGCGCGGCCCTCGCGTTTGGCGGCCTGTCCTTGTTTACCGGTTGCGACCTAAACTTCTGGCGGATGGACGGCCACCAATCGACGATGGTCGTCGATGGTCCAGTGGCCCGATCCCAGTTGGACATTTTTATGGTCACGGTGTGGGTGACGCTCGTGATTTTTATCATCGTCGGCGCAGTCCTCGCCTACGCGACGTGGAAATTCCGCGCCAAGACCGAGGCTGACGAGCATGCAGAGCCGCCCCCGCAGAGTCACGGCAACCCCCTCGTGGAAATCGGCCTCATCGCCGGCTCAGTTTTCGCACTCGTGATCATCGCGGTGCCCACGCTGAAATCGATTTGGTATACCTACGACATCCCCGGTGGAGAAACCCGGCCTCAGCTCGATGCGCTCATTAAGAAGGGCGAGGCCTACGAAGTCACCGCCACCGGTCTCCAGTGGTGGTTCAAGTTTGAATATCCTCTAGAGCAGATCAACGGAGTCGGCTCACTCGTCACCAGCAATGAGCTGGTGATTCCGACCAACCGCCCCGTGCGCATCAATCTTCGTACCTCGGATGTCATCCATTCGCTCTGGATCCCCAAGCTTGCCGGTAAAGTCGATATGATCCCGAACCGTGCGAACCACCTCTGGGTGCAAGCCGACAAGCCTGGCTATTTCTGGGGGCAGTGCGCCGAATATTGCGGTGATTCCCACGCCGTGATGCGTTTCCGGGTCATCGCCCTCGCGCCCAAAGAATTCAACGAATGGCTCGAAGCCCAGAAGCTCCCGGCCCGCGACGTCGCTCCGAAGCCAGCCATCGCCGGTGCGCCCATGGCCCAGTTCGCGGCTCTCCGCACTTTCAAACAAAACGAATACGGTTTCACCGAAAAGTATGCCGAGATTCCGTCTCGCCCACCCTTGGATTCGTGGCGCGAGAAACAGAATCCCGAAAAAGGCGAAGACCCAGCCTTGATCGCGAAAGGTAAGGCGCTCTTCACCGCCAAGACCTGCTTGGGCTGTCATGCCGTGCGGGGCCACGGGGCGGCCGGTATCTCCGGGCCCGACCTCACCCATGTGGGTGCGCGCACCACGATTGCCGGAGGTCTCTTGGAGAACAATTCGGAGCAACTGCGCCGCTGGATCAGCAATCCCGAGTCGGTAAAACCCGGCAACAAGATGGCGTTGAACTACGCCCGGACGGACTACTACGGGAAACCGATCGATGGTATTAAACTCACGGC